>CAVAOU010000081.1:0-7473 GCA_963590085.1 Senegalimassilia sp.
GTCGTAGAGAGCAGAAGTCTCGTCCTTAGGAGCAACAGCGCTAAGATTGATTGACTTCAGAGGAAGATTCTGAAGTTTTGCAGCACGGAACATTTTGTTTGACTGAGTCATAGACAAATTAGCCGGCTTGAGTTCCACTGCTGGAACAGAGATTTGGCGGTTAAGACCTGCAACGCCAGCGATTGCTGCAGCAGGCACCAAAGCCAATGAAAAGAGTAATGATTTCTTCATAATGAAAAAATATTAGTTGTTTATAAGAATGAATAAAAAATAATTCAACATTTAGGGCAACACAATAAAATCATAGTGCAGCGAAAAATAGATACGAGATTTATAAAAACCACAATATATCGGTGACAAAATTATCACTTTTCAACTGCATTTCATAATATAGTGACAAAATTTTTGTCCAAAAACCTATTTTTTAACAATTCGTCGCATTTTAACACACCGAAGCGCCCGTTTGAGCAAAAGGCAGGCTACCCATCTGCGGGCAGCCTGCCTAAAGATTTTTATTGTGTATTTAAGCCTTTACAACGTCAATACTGCCTTGTCGGCCGAGTTTGAAGCATTGACCATATTCACCGTGCTTGGCGCAAATGGTACCGTTGTCGACAAAACGAAGCCGTCAGACTCCAAGTAGTCGATCAACTGCTGAAGGGCTGGAACATTCCTCAAGAATGCAGCACCGTTCTTGTCGCCTGTGCCAGTGAATTTCAATGTAACTGTTGTGTCATTGAAAATACCAGCCTCGAAGTAAAGTTTACCAGTATACTTGGTCGACTTGATAGTGAGGTAGTTCTTGCCCTCAGTGCTGTCGTAGCCGAAGCCAAGGCTGCTCAACTTGATGTTCTTGTTGTAGTTTACAAGACCTGTAGCCACTGCATCGTAGAGCGTAGCGAACTGGCCTTCCAACGTAGTCGAAGACATTGTCCAAGACAACTGGCCGAACAATGTTGCCAATGTTGGCAAAGTGAGCTCTGCGTCGCGAGTACCGTCGAGGGCAACCATCTTGTCCTTGGCATCCGAGAAACCGAATGTCTGTACACTGAACTTGTCGTTCTCGCCCTTGTAAGGAGAAGACAGACGAACTGTGTTGTCGAGGTTCACGATAACGCCGCGATAGTAAGTACGTGAAGAAGAATCCTCATCGGTAGCATCCGACGGAACAAATGTCATAACGCCAGTACCCAAACCAGAGACAGTGTATGACTCTCCACCCGCTGTGAGCGTGTAGTTAGGGAACTTAGAGTTGAACAGCGCAGCAGTGTTTGCCTTGACGCCTGTGAAATAGTCTTCCCAAGAAGAAACGGTCTTTGTTTCGCCGTTTACAGTATATGTAGCACCCATAGGGAACTTGACGAGGCGCATGTTGATGCCCGTTTTCTTACCCATCACATAGATAGTATCTTTGTTGGCGCTCATGCCCTTCATCTGGAACTCATAGTCACCGCCGTGGCCTACGCCATCGTCGCCCGGCTGAGAGAACTCGTGGAAGATAGTGTTGTAGGTGTCGAAAGTAAGCACTACCGACATGTCCTGCACGAAGTCGTAGGTCGACGATTCTTCCTTGTAGGCACCACTTGTCGAAACAGAGTTGTTTGCGGCAATTGTAACACCACCATTCTTGTCAAATTTCATCACAAACGGATAACCCTGCTCCTCTTCAGAAGCAAAATACTGGAATACCCATCCGTTTTCGGCGCTCGAGAGCACCTCGCGATAGCTTGTCTGCAGTTCATTCAAGCGCTGTGCCGCCGACTTGTCGAAGATGTCGTCCTCAGTCTTGAAACAAGAGTTAAGACCAAACAGGCAAGAAACGCTCAATAATATAGCAATTGTTTTTTTCATAATTCTTTGCATAGTTTAAATGGGTTACACCTGTTATTTTGTGTTAGGCACAGGAAGATCGTAAACTTGTTTTCTGAGCTCATTAACGAGGTCGAGGCTATAGTTTGCCTGACGTTTCAACACCTCAGCACGGAGAGCGTCGAGGTCAGTGCCCCAAGAGTCGCGGAGCCAGTTGCGAGCGACCTCAACCTTACGGTTAAGGATAGCCACACCGTCAACGCCATCGTCGACACCCTGATAGTCCTGACCAGCGAGTTTGAGGAGTTCATTCCATTCAGCATCAGTCATAGTGATGTAGTTAGAGATAGTCTCAGCGAAATCCTCACGAGCCTGGCTGCTTGCATAAGGAGTGGTGAAACCGAGCGAAGCAACCTCAGCATTGGTACGTTCTTGCCATCCAAGGGCATCATAGTGACCGTTTGACAACTGGTCGAACTCCTTAGGATAGGTCTTGGTCTGGTGAAGCACGTGAGCAAACTCGTGGTGCATTGTGTGGAAATAGTACTGGTTGAGATTGGCGATGTTGCTCAAGTTCATAGAGTTCAACTTGTACAACGAAATCTTAATACCAGCCTCTGCCAAACCGAGGGTCTCAGTACCGTTGGCAGCGTTGATAGCCGACGAACCGATGAAGTGGATGATGCGAGGACCATACTTCTTCAAGAAGTCCTTGTCGGGCACAACGTTGTAGTAAACGTCGAACCAGTAGTATTTACAAAGCACTGCCAAATCCACAGAGTTAGCGTATTTTGCAGGCACAAGGTTGTAAGTCTTGTCGGTCATCACGTCCTTCATGCGATAGGTAACCGCACAGTTGTAAGGCGTGCGGAGGCTGTCGTCGAGGAACTTATCGAGTTGATAAGTAGGCGACGACGGGTCGAGTTCCTCAGTGTCTTCAAAGATGCTCGTAGGGTCGAGGTCATCATCGGAGCAAGAGGCAAACGAAGCGCTCATGCCGAGGGCCACAGCCGCCAATATGATATATTTTTTGAAATTCATAATTATCTGTTAATTTGAATTGTTGATGTTTACTTTATGCTTGTTAAACTAAAGTTGGCCTTAACCATATCCGAAGTCGATGGCTGAGTCACTGAACGTGGAGTTGGCTCGAGACCAGCCTCGATTGCCTCGATAGGCACCTGGAATGCGCGGCGCGGGTCGTTGAGAGTAAGTTTCTCTGTGCGTGTGCGGCCAATCTGGTGAGTGATTTCGATGCCGTAGCGCTTGATGTCGAACCAGCGGTAGCCAGTCAACACGTCGTTGATGCGGCGGAAGTGGAGCAAGCACCAAACGTAAGGCAACTTGTCAGATGTGAGTGTGTAGCTCTCGTTGCCCTCTGCTGGAGCACAAACCTGCTCGATGTTGAGATCTTGGAGGATGTACTGGCGTGGGTCGCGCTCTTTAGTTGTTGCTTCATCCTTTCTGTACCAACTAGTGACAATATCTTTGGTCAAGTTCTTCAACGGGTAAGAAACGTTGGTGTCGTGCGACATTACCCAGATGTTCATATCGCTGACAGCGCCGTCAAGGTCGCCCATGAAGATGCGGGCCTCAGCACGTGTAAGCAATGTTTCTTCACCAGTAAACTCAGCACGCATGCGGTGTGGATAACCGATGCCGGCAACCTTGTCGGTGTACTCAAACATCATGTACATCCAGCTTGGCCACAAACCGAAGTCTTGCTTGCTGTTCACATAAAGGTGAGAAGAGAAGGTCGGCATGAAGTTGGTGTCCCAGCATGGTCCATAACCATAGAGTGTACAAGTCGATGCCGAACCGTTGTTG
This sequence comes from Senegalimassilia sp., assembly GCA_963590085.1. Classification (GTDB taxonomy): domain Bacteria; phylum Bacteroidota; class Bacteroidia; order Bacteroidales; family Muribaculaceae; genus Limisoma. Next base: position 3,637 of record CAVAOU010000081.1, read on the forward strand.
GCGTAGCGAGTACCACCGCTATAGTAGCAGCAGTTGTAGAACACAACCGATGATGTAGGGATAATCAGGAAGTTAGACTGCGATGATGACGAGAAGTATTGAACTGCGTCGGCGTCAAGGCTAGTGAATGAAGTGTTCCAATAGTCGGTACGCATCATTGATGCTGGGTCAGAACCGAGGGCTGCAGTTGCATATTGCTCAGCCTTCTTGTAATCACGTTTGAAGAGATAGAAGCGGGCTGCGAATGCGTTGGCTGCAGTGGTGTTGAAGTGGTAGCGGAGTTGAGAATAGTACTGGTCGTTGACGTACTCAAGACCTTCAAGAAGGTCTGCTTCAATCTTCTCATAAACCTCAGCCACAGTACCGCGGTCGTACTTCACCTGCACTTGTGTTTCAGGTTCTGTACAGTAAGGGATACCTTGGTCAGTCTTGCTTGTCAAGCCATATTGCTGGCAGAAAAGGTTGACGAGGACAAAGTGGTTATAGGCACGCGAAAGTAGTGCTTCGCCGTAGGCTGCATTCATGCGTTCGTTGTCTTCGCCCGAAGTAAACTTGCCTTCAGCCTTGAACTGCTCGATTTTCTGGAGCACGTGGTTGTCGACAGCGATAGCGTGGTAAGCACCAGTCCAAACGCCTGTTGGAGAGTCCTGTTGCGAAGAGAGGTTTGCATCTTCCCAAGCAAAGAACTGGTCGCAGATTGCGTCGGCCACTTGAGTGGTGTTGTAAGATACGCCAGCGCTGTTAGGAGCATGGTTGTCGACAATGTTGTCGGAACTGATTTCGCACATTGTTGCATAGTCATAGCTCGAATAAGCATCGACAAGCATCAACTGCAATTGCTTCGGAGTGCTCGGGTCGATACGGTTGTCAGGCAGATGATCGAGAAAATCATCGCACGAGGAAAGTGAAATCAATCCAAGAGCACCGATATATAATACTTTTTGAAATTTCATAATTTCTTGTGTCAATTTAAATGTTTTACAATCCTTACAAGCTGAAACGAAGAGTGAATGTGAACTGCTTAGGGTTAGGCGTTGCCACACCACCAGTGTTGAAGAATTCAGGATCCTGACCGTTCAACTTCTTGTCGGCGTAGAGCAGACAGATGTTGGTTGCCTGGAACTTGAGAGATGCTGAAGAGAAACGGATTTTCTCGAGGAACGACTTAGGAAGGTCGTAGGTCAAAGAAATTTCCTTCAAGCGGATGAAACCACCGTCGGCTACGCGCTCAGTTGAATAGTTGTAAGCGTTGTAAGCACGAGACAACTGAGAAGTCTCAGCGTTCTGGCGGTAGCTTGCAATAACAGGGATTGTTGTAACGTTCTCGTCGCCCGGTGCTATCCAACGGTTGCTGAACTCACGAGGCATTGCCTGCTCGTCGCTGTAGCTGTTGGAGAAGATTGGGTCAAGACGGAGTTTGTTGCCGAATGAGTAAGTCATGAAGACATTCAAACGGAAGTTCTTCCAACTTACGGTGTTACCGAAACCACCGGTGATTGTCGGGTCGGTTGGACCTTCATAAACAAGGTGGCTTGCGTCGAAGCTCTGGAAGTTGATGTCGGTTACGGTCTTTTCACCGTTCTCGTTGATTACCTGAGGAAGACCTTGTTCGTTCAAACCTTCAAACTTGTAAGAGAAGAGTGCACGTACTGGATAACCCTTCAATGCGTAACCTGCGCCGTTAACAAGGTAGATGTTGCTTGAACGTGACTCCAACTCAGTGATTTCACTCTTGGTCTTAGAGAAAGTCAAGTCGGTTGTCCATCCCCAGTCCTTGCTGTCGATGTTCTTAGTAGAAATCGTCAACTCGGCACCGTGCGACTTCATCGAAGCGACGTTGGCATATTTCGTAGACTCACCGCCGACACCTGGAGTGTAGCAGATACCGATCAAGTCGTAGTTGTTACGAGAGTAGATATCCACACTTGCGTTGATGCGGTTGTTCAAGAAACCGAGGTCGAGACCGAAGTTGAACTCGTGCTTCTTTTCATAGGTAAGTTCAGAGTTACCGAGAGTGGTAAGTTCGAGTTGAAGTTCCTGGTCGCTTGCCGATGGACGCCATGCTGTACCTGATGTATAAATAGGTGTAGCGTTGGAAACCGATGATGGTCCGCTGTCGGCAGTAAGCGAGTAAGAAACACGTGCAGTGGCGTGGCTCAGGATCTTAGGATCGATGTGGTGCTTGAAGAAGTCTTCTTCGTGAGCGTTCCATGCGCCAGACACGTTCCATGTAGGCAACCAGCGAGAGTTGCGCGACATACCCAACTTGTTGGTACCCTCATAACGGATAGTTCCGTTCAACACGTAGCGTGCTTTGTAAGAGTAAGTTGCGTTGGCAAACGAAGCGAAGCTGCGACGATAAGTCGGAGAGATTGAATAGTAGGTGTGGCCTTCCTCAATCTGCTGCTTGAACAGTTTGTAGTCGAGCGAAGGAACACCGCCGTTGTCGTAGACAAATCCCCAGCCTTCCCAGCCGATTTGCTTACGGTCGGTTGAGCTAACCTCGAGACCAGCCATGATGTTGAAGATGTGGGTGTTGTTCCAAGTCTTGTTGTAAGTGGCTGTTCCGCGGAAGTCGTATTGCGACACTGTATAAGTGGTGTTGTAGTAGATACCACCTTTTGCCATAACTGTTTCAGGAAGTGCGTTGGCATCGTCCGGGTCAGTGTAAAGGTAAGTGTTGGCGTCACGGATAGTGGCATCCTCAGGATCGATACCGGCGCGGTAAGCGTTGGCCTGGTTCGAGTTGTCCTTTACATAGTGCTGCTGAACGCTGCTCTGGTAGCGGTAAGCGCCCAAAGCGTTAAGTTCGAGACCCTTAACTGGTTTCCAGTTCAACTCTGCCTGGAACTTCAAGTCGGTCACATCGATGTCGATGTAGTTGTTGTCGAGTTCGTTGAAGATGTTGAAGTCGCAGTAGTTGCGAGTGTAGTAGGCTGTTGGGTCCAAAGCACGCGATGCGTTGATAGCGTAGCTATATGGGTTGATATCGAAATCACGGTTGACAGAACCGTTGACCACGTCGGTAGAAGAGCTCAATGTTCCAGGAGCTTTCTGCTTACGATAAGAGTCAGATGTCAAGACGCTGAATTTCAATGTCGGAGAAATCTGATAAGATGCGTTGGCATTGAAAGTGTAACGGCGGACGTTGCTTGAATAAGTCCATCCTGGATCGTTCATCACTGACAATGACGTATAGAAGTTACCTTTGTCTGTACCACCAGCGATGCTGAACGAGTGGTTTTGGAGCACTGAGTTGCTGAACAAGAGGTCGAACCAGTCAGTGTTGCGGAACTCAGATTCGCGGAGGTAAGCGTTCTTGGCAGATTGAGTGTTCTCGATACCGAACTTGCCGTCGGCATAAGAGGCAATCAACTTGTACATCTTACCGTAAACACCTGAAGTAGAAGCCTTGGCGAGGTTGGCAAACTCGAGCCAGCCCTTAGACTCCATCTCACGGTAGATGCCCATCTGCTCCTGAGAGTTACTGATGTTGAACTCTGAGTAGTGAGGTTTCATACGGGTTGTCAACTCACCTGTATAGCTTACGCGAGTGTGGCCTGCTTTACCTTTCTTTGTCGTCACGACAATCACACCGGCCATTGCGCGCGCACCATAGATAGATGTAGCGGAACCGTCCTTAAGAATTTGGAAACTCTCGATATCGTCTGAGTTAAGACCTGCAATAGCAGAAGAAATCAATGTCACGGCGTCGCCCGACGAAAGGTCGTCGGCTGATACCTCGACTGCATCTTCCATCACCACGCCGTCAACGACCCAGAGAGGCTTGCTGGCACCGTATATTGATGTTGCACCACGCACGCGAATCTTAGGCGC
>CAVAOU010000082.1:0-7463 GCA_963590085.1 Senegalimassilia sp.
TCTCGAGACCCGCCATACCAAGACCTTCGCGGAGCGACGGCATAGCGCCAATGTCGGCACAGGCGGCAATGACCTCAGGCATGTCGTTGTGGAATCCGATAAACACAGTCTCCACGCCAAGTTCACGGGAGAGCGTTATCAGTTCCTGCGCAACGGGGTCGGAAGTCGTTTCATGTCCGCACACCACAAAGACATACTTGTCCTTGTCGGGGAGGACGGCAATGGCCTTCACGATTATCGACTGGTTTTTGTAGCCCACCAAGCGGCCCACGGCAAGTACGGCAGTCTTGTCCACAGGCACGCCCACCTGGCGGCGATAGGCATCGCGGTCAATGGAAACGTTGCTGAAGCGCTCGCAGTCGAGGCCCACGCCGTTGATCAGATAGACGTTGCGGCAATGCGTAGCCTTCATGTAGCCATAGTCCTGATGGTTGACCGTGATTATCGCGTCGCAGAAGCGCGAGGCGAAGCGCTCGAGTGTGTTGCACACGAAGAAGAGTTTGCGCGACGACAACGGCGAATAGGGCAAGCCGTGGGTGGTGTAGACCACCTTAGTGCCCTTCTTGCGGTATTTGCGCGCAGCGAGGCGCACGAAGAGTCCAACAGCCGTGGTGTGGCAATGCACGAGCGAGAAATGGCGCTCAGCGAGCAATCGGCACACCTGGCGGTAGAAAGCGCGGTTGTTTTTCGACAGGAACGAGTTGCTGTCGATTCGGGCATCGATAAACTCCACATTCTTGCTTTTCAGGATGCGCAGGGTGTGGTCCTCGCCGGCACTGTTGTCGGCAAGAGCATACACCTTGTAGCCCATCTCGTTGAGCATATCGATGTCGCTCCAAAGGAAATGGAACATGCCGATAGTGTTTGCTGCTATCAGAGCGTTCTTCTCCATAGGCAAATGCTATAAGATTACTTTGTGCGTCGCACGGAGCGAACAGCCCCGCTCGAGCCGCTGGATTTGGACGATGCCGGTTTTTTCTTCTTTGTCGATGTTTTCTTCTTGTCGTCGGTTTTGGTTGTAGTAGTCTTCTTTGAAGACTTCGACGACGATTTGGTCTGGCGCACAGAGCGCTTGTTTTTCGAAGTCTTGGCTACAGTTTCCTCAGCCTCCACCTCGTCGCTGCCGCCCTCGCGGTCGGTGACCACAACGTCGTCCGACTTACCCTCAGCCTTCAGGCGTGCAGCCTCTTCAGCCTCCCGACGCTCGGCAAGTTCCTCGCGGGTAGGCACCCAGAGGTTGCGGTCGAAGGCACGCAGACGGTTTTCGATGCTGTCCTGCGCATGCTTCAGGTCGTCGGGGTCAGGGAACATCTGCATGAGCGACTGGTTGCGCAGGTTGCGCGTCTTGTAGATGTCGCCCTTGTACATGCCCAACTGGAAATAGTCGTCGTAGTTGTATTTAGCGAGATTGTTGTCGTCGTCGACAAAGATGCTCTGCTGCGCCAGGTAAGGACGCAATTGGTCGAGTTTCACCCAGAACATCGGGTATTTGATAGGCTCGCCCCCGTAGTCGTCCACACGGTGGAGCACAGGGCAGATGGCCTGAACCTGCTTGTTCACACGGTTTTCGAGGCTGTTAAACTCATATTCCTCGATGGCATAGTAGCTCAGCACCTCGTTGGAAGGCACATCGCTCTCATCGATAACGTATTTAGGATTCTTGTCGGTACTGCCGCGGCCAGTGGTATACATGATGTGGAAGCGGTCGAGCATCTCCCCCACCTTGATCTTGTACTGGTCGGTAAACACCTCACGGCCGTCGAGATACTCATAGGCAGGCACCTGGCCGTTGCATACCACACGAAGGATGATGCGAAACAGGCTCTCCTGTCCGTCGACAGGCTCGTCGGGATAGTAGAGCGCAAGGTTTTCGGTCTGCGTCAGGTCGATCTGGCGGTAGATGATGCGTTCCCACATCTTGCTGGCGTCGCTCACCTCAGGCTTCTCGTAGAAGTCGCGCATGCGCTGGGTCACACCCGCTGCTGTTTCGTTTTTCTGCTTCTTGTCGGTTTTGCGTGACACTTGAGCACTCGTCTGGAGCGAGACTCCCACGAGCAAAGCGGCCGCAAATATGCATGTTAGCTTTTTCATATATCAGCTTCCTTTATCTTTTTCGTTGTTTAGTGGTTAGTTGACGATTACCTCCATCGGCGAGATGTCGCGCACAATGCCGTCAGGACCTTTGGCGCGGATACGCGTGATGTAGAAGCGCTTGCCTCTCGAGAGACGGCGGAAACTTGTGATCTGCCGCTCGGAGAAACTTGAGCCGTTCGACTTCTCCGGCATTGCGTTGCCCATGGAGTCGAACACAATGGTCTCGAAGTCGACCACCGTATAGTTCACATTAAGCAAATCGTCGTCGATAGCCGCATCCAAGCCCTTAGCCGCGAGCAGCAGAGCCTTGGAGAACGGTTTCGAACCCTTATAGTGGTTTTCGTTGCCCTTAGCATCCTTGTAGGCGATAAACGCCGTTGGGTCAGGCAACTTGCGCACACGGAACGTAGTGGAGCCCACCTTCTGCGCACGGCCTTCCATGGTGGCAGTGACCGTGATTACACACTCCGCACCCACCTTCGTAGGATGCGCGTTCCAATGGTCGCCGCTACGAGTGAGCGAGCCGTTGGTCATGGTGGCAGAAACCGCATTCTGCGCCACACCCGGCACAGAGATGCTTATAGGGTTGTTGATGCCCGCATAGAGCACATTCATCATCGTGGCAGATACCGTAGCCGTCGGCTCAATGACAGTGTAGTCGGACTGGAACGGATAGCGCGAAGTAGTGCCGTCGCCGCGAGCCACGTCGAGGTAGCCGCTGTAGGTAAACGTACCCGTCTGCCCCGTCATGAACTCATAGGTATGCGTGTTGGCAGGCAACTGGCGGCCGTTGATGAAGATTGTAGGGCGCTGAGTGGTGTCGACCGCCGCGAGGACAATGTCGGCGCTGTACTTGCCGCCGCGAATCACGAGTTTAGAGTTCGGAATCACGAAAGCGTCCATCTGGTTGACGCGCACATCGCCGGCATCGACACTTGCCACCAATGCCTGCAGAGCCTCGCCCTCGGCAAAGAGAAGGTCGTTCTGCAACTTCGACAGCAGCGTCACCGACGCAACGACAGGCATATTTTCAAACATTCCCGACACCCATGGCACCTTGATCATCGAGCCCGGCTGGCGCACAGGGTCGGTGGCAAGCGCCTTCATGATCATCTGTTGCTTCGTAGCGTCGGGCACATAAGCAGTGATAAACTTCTTGTAGGCTGCGAGGCGCTGCTGCAGTTTCGCACCGTTGCCGTAGGTGATCATCACCTTCGACGACGCCTCCAGGTTGTCCTGGTTCTGGATGTCGTCGATGCGGCCATTTGGGCCGTCGGCATCGCGCACGATGGCGAGTTTGAGAGTGTCGATATATTTGTAGAGCGACACGGTCTGGCGGCGCACGTCGCCAGCCTTGTCGAGCCACACCTTACCCTTCTGCGGGTTTTGGCGGGTGAATTCCTCCAATTGCATAAAGAGGGCGGCATTACGGTCGCTGACGTTGCTATTGGTGCGTTTCAGACCGTCTTCGACAAGCGTGAACCCGTTGAGCACGTCGCTCGATACGTTGAGCGCGAGCATCGCCGTCAGCACGATGTACATGAGGTTGATCATGCGCTGACGCGGGGACATTCTTGCCACATTTCCGTTTGCTCCCATATTGGTCTGTTCCCTTCTTCTTTAGATTTGTTCTTCAGTTTGAGTGTCGGCTGGCTTTTCCTCTGCCGGAGCGGCCTTAGGAGCCTCCTCAGCAGGCATTGCGCCACCCATAGGGCGATACATGTTGATTGTCATCGCCGTGATCATCTTCTCATAGACAGAGTTGAGTTGCTGCATGTAGTGCGCCATCTTCTGCGTTTCCTCGCAGTAGCGGTCGCTCTGCGCCGCAGCGCGGTCGTACATGTTGCTGATTTCCTTAAGGCCGCGGTTCACACGGTCGATATTGTCAAGTTGAGAAGAGATGCTCTTCAGTTGAATCTCGTAGATGGTGTTAAGTCCGGCGATGTTGCGGTTAAGGCTCGTCATCTGCTCAACGTAGCCAGTAGAACTGCCGGAGATGTTTTCCGAATTTTCGGTGATTGCGCGGTAACTCTCGAGGAGAATGTTCGACACGTTGTTGAGCGCTTCCGTGGTTTGGCGCAACTGCTCCATCTGCTCAGAGATTGCAGCCATCTGGTCGGTGTACTGCTGAGTGACTGAAGTGACGCCCTGCAAATCGGGAGCCTCACCGCCGCCAACAACGACAGTGCCGGCAAATCCCTGTCCGCCGACCACCGCGGTGCCGCCGGCAGCAGCGCCTTCGGCAGCCTGAGAGCCATCGCCCGCTGGCGCAGCCTGTCCGCCGCCAATCACTACTGAACCGTTGATGCCGTTGCCGCCCTTGAAGTCAGGACGATCCTCAGGGTCCTTGGTGTTGAACACCTCAAACACCTCTTCCCAATGGTATTCGCGTGGAGGACGGTCGAAAGCCGTCAAGACGAACATAAGCACCTCCGTACCCATACCGATGCACAGCAACGTGCTGCCACCCGGAAGGTGAAGGATTTTGAACAGCGCACCCCAAATTACGACGGCAGCGCCGATACTGTATGCAAAGTTGAAGAAGCGTTGGCCTTTCTCTCCGGAGAGAAAAGCCTCAACGCCATTTTTATATCTTTTAATCTTGCCCATGATGCAGCAATGTTGTTAAGAATTCCTTAGATTATTTTTTCACTTTCACTTTACCTTTTGTGAAGCCGATTTGAGTGCGGACGCAGCGGAAACCGAGGTAAGAGTGCTGCTCGTTCTGATACTCAAAGGCACGGAGGTCGGCACGCACATTGTGTGCAATGTCCTTCCACGAGCCGCCGCGTATCACCTTGCGCTTCATGCGGTAAGGGTCCTCACCGGCAGCGTTGTAGCGGTATTCAGGGTTGATGTCGCTCTTGAGTTTGTCAAGGCTCTCGGTGAAAGCCGTCGAGGTCCATTCGCTCACGTTGCCCGCCATGTCGTAGAGGCCGAAATCGTTAGGCTCGTAGGTGCCGCATTTCGAGGTGATGAGGTTGCCGTCACGCACATAGTTGCCCTCGCCCGGCTTGAGGTTGGCATAGAAGCAACCGTCGTCGGTCATAGGCATGTCGCCCGCCCACGGATACTTGTTCTCGTTGACACCGGCGCGCGCTGCATATTCCCACTCAGCCTCGGTTGGGAGGCGGTAAGGCTCGATGTAGACGCCCTGCTTGCCCAGCGAGCGGCGCAGATAGTCGGTGCGCCAGTTGGCAAAAGCGTTGGCCTGCTCCCACGACACACCCACAACAGGATAGTCGCTGTAGCCCGGGTGAGAGAAGTAGAGCCGCGTGTAAGGCTCGTTGTAGGCGTTCTCGAAGTCGTTGATCCACACCGTGGTATCGGGATAGATGTTAACGATATAAGTGTTCACGAAATCGTAGTCGCTCGACAGGCGTCGGGTGATGGTTTCGCGCACGATTTCACCATTGTCGTTGACGTAGGCAGTGTCCTTGGAGATGAACGGCTGCTCCGTAGGCGTAGGCACATCAGTGTTGTAGATGCGGCGCTTCGGATCCAGACGGTTTTTGCGCTTGGCAGCCTCCGTGAGGTTGTAGGTCTCGTAGCGGTAGTTCATCTGCGAAGCGTCCAACTCAGTCACGCCGGTGATTGGGTTGTACTTGTAAACGCTTGAGATGGCGCGCTGCTCGTCCTCGGTAGGGTTCTTCCAGGGGATAGCCTTTTTCCAGTTGAGATAAGGCTTCACGGGATTGCCCTCCTTGTCCTCCTCAATCTTGAACTCCTCGTCGCCGCCGTACGACGGGTCGGCAAGGCGCTCACGGATGATAGAGTCGCGCACCCAATAGACAAACTGACGGTATTTTGCATTCGACACTTCTGTTTCGTCCATCCAGAACGACTCCACGGACGCACCCTTAGGCTGAGCCTTGATGTTCCATGTAGTGTCGTCGGCATTAGCGCCGAAGAGCATAGAGCCACGGTCGACGAGCACCATGCCGTAGGGCGTTGGCTCACCGAGGGCAGTGCCTCTGATACCAGTCACCTCGCCGCCGCCGTCGCCGACGGATGATTTAGGCGAAAAAGCACACGATGTAGCCAATGCTGCCAATGCGATATAACTAACTGTTTTCTTCATATTCTTACATTATGCGAATACTCTTGTGTTTATTTTTGTTTTTGCCTGCAAGGTTCAACTTCAGGTTGTAGCCCACAAGCACTTCATGGCTTCCGCTACTTGCTTTCGAGATAGCCGAAAGCGGATAGTCGTAACTGTAGCCGAGGAAGAAATTCTTAAATTCAGCGCCAAGTTGCAGCGAAACAGCGTCCTTCCAACGGTAGGCCACGCCTCCGGAGAGGAACTTGTTGAAGCGCACGCGCGCCGTCACTTCGGCCTGTACCATTTTGCTGATGTCGGAACGCAGCAACATTGATGGCTGTATTTCAAATAACGTATTTTTTATCGGAATATTGCCACCAGCCATAAAATAAACCATTCTGCCCGCCTGCGTTTCGTAGCCGGAATCGTCGCTACCCTGCTCCGTGTTGAGTTTTACGGTAGGCTGAGTGAGGTGAGTTCCAGAGATGCCCACCCACAGGTTCTTGTTGCTCCACCACACACCGGCATTGAGGTCGAACGCCGTGCCGTGGAGGTCGTTGGTAGGGATGGCGTCGTCATTCTTGTCGTGGTAGTCGTCGCCGTCAGGAATATAGACTTCCGAGCCCTTGAATCCCTGGTCGAACAAGCCCACCTGCAAGCCGATGCTCAGCGTGCCCTTGAAGAGTTTGAGTTTGTAACTCACCTGCGCGCCGGCATTGAGGTTACTGAAGAGTCCAAGGCTCTCCTGCTGTACCATCACGCCCACGCCGATGCGCTTGCCCATGAGTTTCACAGGCATATCCGCTCCCGCGAGAAACGCCTTAGGCGCTTTCGGGATGCCAATCCACTGCAATCGAGTGCCGCCGCCGATGTGGAGATAGTCTGTAGTGCCCGTGGCAGCCGGGTTATAGTAAGCAGGCATCGCCCAATACTGCGACAACTGCGTGTCGAACTGCGCCGACGCAGACATCGCTGTCAGCAGCATTGCCGCCAACAGAAGAATCAAGCGATATGTGGATTTCTGTTTCTTCAAGTCCTTAGTTATTCAAAATAGAACGTAAACACCACCATGTTTGACGTGGCCCGGTCGATCGACTGCGTGAATTTCTGCTTCTCCAGGTCGTCGACAAGGTCCGGACGGTCCTTCTTCAGCAAGTTGCCCAGTCCGAAGCAGAACTTCACCTCGGGCACAAACTTGAAGAACGGCACATAGATGTCGAGGCCGAAACCAAGCGTCAAGTAGAGATTGGTGTTGCTGAGTTGCAGCAGTTCACCGTCCTTGCGCTTCGACACGTCGAACGCCGCCATAGCGCCAGCGGTGACATAC
>CAVAOU010000083.1:0-7432 GCA_963590085.1 Senegalimassilia sp.
CGAGATTACAAATCACGTGCTCTGGCCAACTGAGCTAAAGAGGCTTGTTGCACACCAACATAAGTCGGAAAGCGAGTGCAAAGTTACGCAAATAATTTTATCTCCAAAACTTTTTCCAATAATTTTCAAAAAAAAATTCAGCAAACGTCTTATTCTCGCTTTTTTACCCTCCCCTAAAAAGAGGAAACGCCATCTTCGCCGATAAGTGTGGCTTCCTCCCCTTCAGCAAAATAGGCCCGGAGATGAATCCGAGCCTATCCTATTGTTTGTCCGACTTTGTCGGTTATGCTTTCTTTGCGCGCATGCAGTCCCAGATGAGGTATGCAATGAGGAGCACATACATTATAATGCCGCCCACCTGCAATGTCGACTCGTCGAAGCCACAGGTGTATTCAAATCCAGCGAAACGCATACCTGCGCTGACCACTCCCATCAGGGCGCCGCCGGCGATGAAGCCGCTGGCGAGAAGTGTACCGCGGTCGGTGCGGGCTGTGTTGACTGCAGAGTCCTTGGAGCGGGTCGAAACGAACCAGTTGATAAGGCCGCCGACAAGGAGCGGGGCGTTGAGTTCCATCGGGATGAACATACCGAGGGAGAATGCCAGAGCCGGCACGCCGAGCCAGTTAAGGAGTACGGCAAGGATAGCGCCTACGCCGTAGAGCAGCCATGGGGTGTTGCCGCCCATCATCAACGGTTCAATCACGCCTGCCATTGCGTTGGCCTGTGGCGCTGCAAGGGCGTTAGGGCCGGAGAAGCCATAGACCTTAGCAAGGATAAGGATAACGCCGCCCACTGTGGCTGCCGACACGAGTGTGCCGACGAGTTTCCACTGCTGCTGTTTTTGCGGCGTTGAGCCGAGCCAGTAACCAATCTTCATGTCGGTAACCATACCGCCTGCCATTGAGAGTGCCGTGCAGACCACGCCGCCGATAATCATCGAGGTGACGATGCCGCTTGCGCCCTTCAGACCGATTGCCACGAATACGGCAGAAGCGATGATGAGTGTCATCAGTGTCATACCGCTGACAGGGTTGGTGCCCACAATTGCGATTGCGTTGGCTGCCACCGTGGTGAAGAGGAATGCGATTATTGTTACTACAAGGAACGCCACAATGGTCTGGAAGAGGCTGTGGATTACTCCGAAGTAGAAGAATACGAAGGTAATGACCAACGCCGCAAGAAGTGCGAATGAGAGCACCTTCATCGAGATGTCCTTTTGGGTGCGTTTCGGTTTGGCTGTTTCGCCGCCCTTGCCACGGAGTTCGCGGCCGGCAAGACCTACAGCGGAGCGGATGATGCCCCACGACTTGATGATGCCGATGATGCCCGACATTGCGATACCGCCGATACCGATGTAGCGGGCCTGAGTCTTGAAGAGCACTTCGGGGTCGATAGCTGCTGCCTCAGGACTCATGCCGAGCAGCGGCACGATTACGTACCAGATGAATGCGCTACCGGCAAAAATGATGAAGCAGTATTTCAGACCTACGATATAGCCGAGGCCGAGCACTGCCGCGCCGGTGTTGATCTTGAACACCATCTTTGCCTGACTTGCCACATGGGCACCAAATTCTGTAGCCTTGGACGTGAGGGTCTCAGCCCACCAGCCAAAGGTCGACAGGAGGAAGTCGTAGATACCGCCCACGAGGCCAGCAATGACGAGGGGTTTCACTTGGTTGCCTGCCTTCTCGCCGGAGATGAGCACCTGTGTGGTGGCTGTTGCCTCCGGGAACGGGAACTTGCCGTGCATGTCCGACACGAAATATTTGCGGAACGGGATGAACATCAGCACTCCGAGCACGCCGCCGAGGAGCGAACTGAGGAAAATCTCGACAAAACTTACGGTGATTTGGTCGCCATAGGTGGCTTGAAGGATGTAGAGCGCCGGGAGGGTGAAGATTGCTCCGGCAACCACGATGCCCGACGATGCGCCGATTGATTGGATAATCACGTTCTGGCCGAGGGCGTTTTTCTTCTTCAATGCGCCCGACACGCCTACTGCGATGATGGCAATAGGGATTGCCGCCTCAAACACCTGTCCCACTTTCAGTCCGAGATAGGCTGCCGCCGCGCTGAAGATGATTGCCATCACCAAGCCCATTATCACGGAGTAGGGAGTCACCTCGGGATACGTCTTGTCGGGGTGCATCACTGGGATGTACTCTTCTCCAGGTTTGAGTTCGCGGAAAGCGTTTTCAGGAATGCCTGCTTCCTGTTTCTGTTTTTCGTCTTCCATTATTATTTGTTGTTTTGATGATTAATAATCACTTTTCACAGACTGCGAAGTTACGAAATTACGGCAATAAATGAAAGCGATGGCAAAAAAAGCCGTGCGTTTCTACCTCCGGCGCTCCACGGCAAGGTAGTAGACGGCTATCACTGCAAGGGTCAGCACCTCTGACACCGACAGCGCCATCCACACACCTGTGGTGCCTAGCGCACAGGGCAGAAGCAGGAAACTCGGCACGAGAAACACGAATCCGCGCAGGATGGCGAAAGCGGTTGCCGGCACGATGCGTTCGATGCTCTGAAAATAGCCTATGAAGGTGAGATTGAGAACAAATGCCACAAACGCGGCGGCATAGACGGGGAAACCGTCGACGGCAATCTGCGCTGGCGCCGACTGGAGGTCGACAAACAGTCCGACGAGCAGCCGAGGGCAGAGCACGAACAGCGATGTTACGACGATGCCGCAACCAATGGCGGTGGAGGCGGCGATATGTTCGGCCGCGCGCACCCGCTGGCGGGCGCCGAGGCCGTAGTTGTAACTGATTATGGGCTGGGCGGACTGGGCGATGGCGTTGCCTATCATAAAGACGAACGGCATATAGTAGCAGGCTATGCCGAAAGCGCCCACCCCATCGTCGCCGAGATATTTCATGAACACTTGGTTGCCCATAAACATGAGCATCGCGAGGGTGGCTTCGGCAAGGAGTGCCGACGAGCCGATGCCGCATTGCTTCGCCACGTTGCGCAGGGCTCCGCGCAGGGCATCGATGCGCCACACCACCTTGACGGTTTGTGCGTTCCGACTAAGATACCACAGCGCCATAACGCCGCCGGTGATGATGCTGATGGTTGACGCCACAGCGGCTCCCATCAAGCCCCACCCCACCGGGAAGATAAACAGCCAGTCGAGCACGGTGTTGAGCAGGGCGGGCACCACGCTACACATCATGGCGTAGCGGGGCGAGCCGTCGAGGCGGATGGCGAAGAGCCCGACGGCAGACCACATCTGGAAAGTGAGGCCGGGAACAAACCATATCAGGTATTCGCGCGCCATGGGCAGCAGAGTCGTGGAAACGCCGAGCAGGCGCAGCGTGGCGTCAGGGAATATCATTATCACAACCGTGGGCACGGCGGTGACGAGTGTTATCAGGGCGATGGCCTGGGTGACGTGTCGGCTGGCTTCCGCTGGCTTGCCGTGCGACAGGAGAATTGAGGCGGTGACCGACGAGCCGGCGCCTACCATCAGCCCGAGGCCAGTGAAGAGCATGAGCAGCGGCACGCAGATGTTGATGGCGGCGATGCCGTCGCCTCCCACGCCGTGACCCACGAAGATGCCGTCGACGGCGGTCACTACCGAGATGGCGAGCATGCCCATCAAAGTCGGCAAAAAAATCCGCCGAAACAGTTCGGATACTTTCATTTTAGCGAAATCGAGTTCTTGTGTCATAAAAAAACTTTTAATCGTTAAACAAAATATGCCGGGCAAGTTGATGGTTCTAACCATTCATCTTGTCCGGCATCTATGATTATTCCTGCCCTCCGATGAGGATTACTTTCTTAATCGCGGTGCAAAGATAGCTATTCCCCGCGAAACAAAAAAACTTTTGCGCAAAGGGCACAAAAAGGGCCGCCTTCATCACGAAGACAGCCCCTTTGCAAAAGTATATTAAAACGGAGTATTATCCATTAACGACGGTGACCTACGTTCTCACCATGCTTAACAACTGTTGCTTTCCAGCGAGAGTTGTCGGTAAGGATGAGAGTAACGTCGTATGTTCCGTCTTCGTAGCACTCAAGGTTAGCACCATTGTTCTCGTCGAGGTCGATGAGGCTTCCACCGAGGCTGAAGTCCCAAGCGTCGTTGAAGCGGAACTTGTATTCCTTGCCGCCGATGAGATCCATTGTGCCCGACCACACGAGGTTGCCTTCGTAAGCAAGGTCAGTGTCTTCGTTCCAGCCACCAGGAGTTGCGTCACCGATGATACCTACCGACTCAACTTCCCAAGCACCCCAAGTCAACGCTGAAGTGTCGAGAGTGAAGAAGTAAACGCCGCCGTGTTCCAACTTGAGGTTGCCTGCGCCGCCGTCGGTGCTGAGTGTACCTTCGTCGTCGCCTGCACCAAAGTTAGTGCCGTTCCAGTTGGTCTGGGTAGAGAACTTGAACTCGAACGCTGCGTCACCGGCTGCCGTCATGTCAACGAAACCAGTGTGAGTGCCTTCGTTACGCTCGTAGATGAATACGCTTGCGCTGTGGCTCCAAGAGTTGAATCCGCCAACTGCGTAAAGGGTCGGAGTGTAAGTCTGAACCATGAATGTGAGTTCCATCATGTTGATGGTAATCTTGTAGTCACCAGCAGCAGAAATCGGGAATGGACGTGCTTCCTCAGAGAATACGAGGCTACCGCTCAAACCGCCGTCAGCAGGACCGTAGGCGTAGAGATACTCGTTGCCTGGATCAGCCTTAGCTGCTTCGATGTTGCTTGCGCTCATGATCTGGTAAGAACCAACCGACAATGTAGTTACCATAGAGAATACAGGGTCTTGGTAGACGTCTTCATCGCTGTGGAGGAACTTGATTGCTTTGTCTGCCCATCCTTCTGGGAACGAGCCGTCAACCAAATAGTAAGCATCGTCAATCTTGATGCCGAGGTCGATTGGAGTCACTTGCAACGAAGTCGCTGCGAAATAAGTGTCAGCGCCGCCGAGGCGTACTGTAGTGCTGTTGTGAGTCAAAGTGATCTCAAAGCGCACGAAGGTTGTTTGAGCAAACGGGCTCTTGCCGAAGATGGCACGATGAATGTCGTCCCAGTCCTGATAGTCCACTTTTGCGACCTTATCTTCTACAGTAGTAGTGATTGAATAATATTTCTTGAAATCTTCAGTCTTGGAGATCTGCATATCAACATTGATAGTGCTGCCCTCCGGTTGATCCTTGAGTTCAACGATGTTGAGCACAGGAATCTGAGTACCGCTGTCTCTGTAGTCAGCCAACTTGAGTTCTGCTGGGAGAGCCTGGCTTACGGTAAGACCGTCGGCGCTCATCACAGTTTCCTGAGGATTGCTTTGCGGTGCCGATGGATCTTCGATGTCGTCGCAGGCAGTGAATCCCATCGCCAAAGCCAATGAAAGTAATATACCTAATTTTTTCATTTTCTGTCTTTATTAATGATTCGAGTTAATCGGCTCCCCGTGGCGGCGGTTGCCCGCCACCGCGGTCGGCCTGATTGCTTTTATTCAGTGACTGGTGTCATTTCAACAGTCATTGCCTTCAAGTTAACGACAATCTTTACTTTGCCGCCTGTCCAAGAAGAGTATTGGAATGAACCTTTACCCTTAACAACAGAGCCGTTGTAACCAACACCGTCAATCCAGTCAATTTCAACAGGATTATCATCAGCCTGTGAGCCGACAGAGTCACCTGCATCCCAACCAGTGAGGGCTGAGTAGAAGCGGAATGTGAACTGACCTGCAGGGATTTCAAATACACCTGTGTAGATCTTGCTGTCGATAGCGTCAGCAGCCTCTTCAAGAGTCCAGCCAACATATTTGTCAGCATTGCCCTTAGATGGCTCGTTCCAACCAGAGCAAGCACCAACGAGGTAAATCTTGCCAGGCAACTTCAGTGCGAAGTACTCTTTAACTTGGTTAAGAACTACTACATTCGAGAGGATGTCGTAAGCAGCGGCATCGTCAGTCTTGAGGTAGTCGCTCACCTTAGAGAGCACGCGGAAGTAAACCTTGCGCGCTGGCTCGTCGGTGTAGTTGTCTTCGCTTGTCACGCCACGGAGTTTGCAGACAGCCTCAGCAATGCTGCTCTCTGGCACATTGACTGAACATGTAGCATACTCTTCACTGAGTTGAACGTACTTGCCGTCGGCGAATGACTCATCGATGGCAACCTGCACATAATAGTGGGCGATGATACCCGGACCATAGTTAGGCTGAGAGAACGTGAGGTTCAATGTGCCTGATGGTGTCAAGTTATAATAAAGATTGGCTGTAGCAGGAGTGTTGAGCACAAACTCGGTCGGTTTTTGGAGCACCGGATCCTTGTCGTCCTCGCATGAGCAAAGGCCAAACACGACCACTGCCAACAGCATCAAGACATTTATATATTTTTTCATTTTTTCTTGAGTTTTGTGAAGTTAGACAGATATTAGTAACCTTCGTTCTGACCAAGTGTTGGGACAAACTTGGTTGGGATGGCGTAGAGCTTGCGGGTCTCGTCGATTGAACGGCCGCGGAGTGTACCGCCCTTCCATGACCATACGTAAGAACTGCCGGTAAACTTGCCGAAGCGGATCATGTCGCTACGACGGTGGCCTTCCCAGTAGAGCTCACGTGCGCGCTCCTCGAAGAGGTTGTCGCTTGTAAGAAGGATGTGGCTCATGCCTGCACGGTCGCGTACGGCGTCAAGTTTAGCCTGACCGTCGCAGCCTGTTGCTCCGTGGAGTTCGCACTCAGCGAGCATCAGGTAAGTGTCGGCAAGACGGAACAATGGGAAGTCAGTGCTGTTGAAGGTGCTCACCTTTGTTGCGCCGGTTGCGTTATAGTAGTCAGTAGATTTTGTGTAGACATATTTTATACACATCAAGCCGTGGCCGTCAGCGCCCCAGTCGCCGAGGTCCTCGAGGTCGTTGGTCAACTGACCGTTGTTGGTGCTGATGAGGCAACGTACATCGTCGGAGTCAAACATGTCATAGAGTTCTGGACGAATACGTGGGCCACCCCAACCTGTACCTTGGAGGCCTTGTACGGATGCGTCTACGTTTGTATTGTAGGCACCGCAAGACAGGTAGGTTGTACCACCATAAGTCTGCTGGTTGTTTTCGTCCTGAGGAATAGCCCAAAGGATTTCTCCGTTGCCTGCATACTGGTCATTGTCGGCGCAGAACAAATACTTGTAAGTTGGAGCAAGAGTGATGCCCGACTTCAAGATTTCGTTACATGCGTTTGCACATTCCTGCCATTTTGCAGTACCTGTGTAGACTTCTGCATTGAGGTAGAATTTTGCAAGAAGCATATAGCCGGCTTCCTTCGATACGCGGAACTTAGTCTGCGATGATGCTGCAGGAAGTTGTGCTACTGTTTCAGCCAACTGAGGAACAATCTTCTCAAACATTTCTGCACGTGTCAATGTTGGAGGTGTTGCACCTACTGTAGAGTTCTCGTCAGTGTACGGGCCTTTGCCGAAGCAGTCCAT
>CAVAOU010000084.1:0-7250 GCA_963590085.1 Senegalimassilia sp.
CCAATTGTGCCTATATTCGCAAATAATAGATAAAAACCCTCAACCATGGACGAACCATTAATGATTTCAAGTTGGCTCTGGTGGCTCATCGCCGCTGCCATCCTCGTGATTATCGAACTCCTGACCAACACTTTTGCCGCGTTCTGCCTCGTGGGCGGATGCGTGCTCGCTCTGGTTGCCTCGCTCCTCGGCTTCGGCATCGAGGTGCAACTCGTGGCTGCCGCCATCGGCTCGGTCATCGCCTTCATTGCCTTCAAACCGCTAATCAAGAAGCAGGCCGAAGCGCGCCACAACCGCGAAAACCTCAGCAACATGGACGCACTGATCGGGCGCGTCACCGTTGTCGACGAGCCGATAGGCGAACACACGCCCGGACGCATCATCATCGACGGCGACAACTGGCAGGCCATCAGCGACGACGGAACGGCCATAGAGAAAGGCACAAAGGTGAAGGTGCTCGCCTACGACAGCATCATCCTCACCGTGGCTCGCGCCGAACAGCAGAATTAACACACAAACCATAAACCAAAACATCTCATGAACTCTTTAATCCTTCTCGGACTCATCATCCTCATCGTGGTGATTCTCGTCATGGCGGGCGTCAAAGTGGTGCCCCAGTCGGAAACACGTGTAATCGAACGCCTCGGACGCTTCCACAGCGTGCTGCCTCCGGGCCTCAACATCATCTGGCCGTTTATCGACAAGCCAAAGATGATCTACACCCGCCGCGTGGAGTCGGCTATGGGCGGACGCACCATCGTGCGCATGACTGCCACCTCGGCCATCGACCTCCGCGAGCAGGTCTACGACTTCCCCTCGCAGCAGGTAATCACCAAGGACAACGTGACCACGGAAATCAACGCGTTGCTCTATTTCCAGATTGTCGACCCAAAGAAATCGGTCTACGAGATTGACAACCTCCCCAACGCTATCGAGAAACTCACGCAGACTTCGCTCCGCAACGTGATCGGCGAACTCGAACTCGACGAAACGCTCACCTCGCGCGACACCATCAACTCCAAACTGCAGTCAATCCTCGACGGAGCCACAAACAAATGGGGCGTGAAGGTCAACCGCGTCGAACTCCAGGACATAACGCCTCCTGAGAGCGTGCGCAAGGCCATGGAGAAGCAGATGCAGGCAGAGCGCAACCGCCGCGCCGAAATCCTCAACGCCGAGGGCGAAAAGAAGTCGCTCATCCTCCGCTCCGAGGGCGAACGCGAATCGCGCATCAACCAGGCAGAGGCTGCCAAGCAGTCGGAAATCCTCAAGGCTGAGGGTATTTCGCGCGCAAAAATCCTTCAGGCCGAAGGCGAGGCTGAAGCCATCCGCCAAGTGGCAGAAGCCATCAAAGCCACGAAGACCGACCCAGCAAGTTACATGCTCGCAGTAAAGTATATCGAGACCCTCGAAAAGATGGTCAACGGCAAGGACAACAAGACTGTCTACATCCCTTACGAGGCATCAGGCATCCTGTCGTCAATTGGCTCAATCAAGGACATCTTCCAGAAATAAGCCGCAGCACAATAACACAGCCGCAGCCCGGAGCATCGCCCCAGACTGCGGTTTTGTTATGATAATTTGTCGGAAAGCGACCGACTAATCTTCCTTGCGGTAGCCTTCGTAGTAGTACGACTGCTCTATGCCCTTGAAGATGATTTCGCGGTCGTCAACCCTATCGGTCAATGCCGGCTGGAGCAGAAAGCGCAACTCGAGGTCGTTAATCGGACTGCGCTCCATCGCCTGCAGGTATAGGTCCTTGTCCACCTGCTGCCAGTCCACCACCCGTCCGAGATTCTTGCGCAGCATCATGTCGAGCCAGATGCGCGTGGCCCGTCCGTTACCTTCCATGAAAGGATGCGCCACGTTCATCTCCACATATTTCGCCACAATCTCCTCGTAGGTGCTTTCAGGCATCTTCTCTATCGCTGCAAGAGCCTCCTTCAGGTAGAGCGAATTGGCAAAGCGAAATCCACCCTTGCTGATGTTCTTTTCGCGAATCTGCCCGGCAAAGTCGTAGAGGCCGCCAAACAGCACCGCATGGATTGCCTGCAGACCGCTGACAGTGCCCACCTCCACATTGTTAATTGCGCCCGACGAAAACAGCGTTTTCGCATTTTCAAGGCTCTGTGCGTCAATATTTCTCATTGCTTTTATGCATCCTTTTTCCAACTACAAATATACAAATTTACCGTCGCCCTACAAAAAACCGCCCCGAGGATTCGCGTCCCCGGGGCGGTGTGGTTATGGTCTGAAGCCGTCAGGCTGCAGGATTAGCGTGTGCCGCCAGCCCACCAAACGTTTTCAGTGAAGATATACATTCCGGCGTTGTTGCCTGAACCGAATGCCGAACGAACGTTAGGGTTCGAGCGAACGTCGCTCTCTGCGTATGGCAGACGGAGCGGAAGGGCATTGCCAGTCGACTGAGTGTTCTTAGGGTTGGTCATGTGGACAAACTCCTCACCGTTGGCCTTCGCACGGCGCAGGTCGTTGAATGTTTCAACCTGCTCGTCGCGGGTCTGTGCAAGATACTTCTGCACCATGATTTCCTTCAAGGTTACAGGAAGCGATGCGATGTAGTCGGCAGCAGTTCCTGCGTCGAAACCAATCACGCCGCCATCAGCGTTTGCATAGTCGATAAACGATGCAGTTACACCACTTGCAAATGCTTCCGAAGCGTCCTGGCCAAGACGAGCCTGGCACTCAGCGATGATGAAGTAGATTTCAGACGCGCTGAACACGTGGATGCTTGCAGTCTCGTTGTTCAACCACGATGGAGTAGCGAAGTCACCACCAGTAGTCACCGCTGCATTCTGGTCGCCAGGAGTTGCCGCGTCGGTTGGACCGTAGGTCGGGCACAGGTAAAGGTCGATACGCGGGTCGTTGCGCTCTTCCATGAGGTTGGCAACGGTAGTCGACGATGCTGTGTACTGACGGTCGTAGAAGTATGCTGTCCAAGGGTTGTAGTTGTTAGAGTCAAACACGTCCAACTCTGCGCCTTCGAAGCCGTTTTCGATTGCCAACTTAGCATACTCGAGAGCCTTTGTGATGGCAGTCTGGTCGCGCAACTGGAGGTGGAGAGTGTAGCGTGCCTTGAGAGCGTATGCCAAACCGATCCACTTGTTGCAGTCGCCCTGGAAGAGCATGTCTTGAGTGCCGAGGTTGTCGTCGTCGTTGTCGATTGCCTCAGTGAGGTTTGCAACAGCGGTGTCGAGCAACGAGAAGATTGCCGTGTAGATCGATTCCTGAGAGTCGATTTTCGGAGTAAGGTTAGCGTCGCCCTGAAGAGCCTCGCTGTAAGGCACATCACCGTGCATGTCGGTAAGGATACCGATGTTCAGCGCCGTGAGCACCTGAGCCACACCGAGGATGTCCTTCTGGCCGGCATTAACACCGCCTTCTCCGCATTTCTCGATAGCCTGCTTGCAGGCGAAGAGAGTAGAATATGTATTGTTCCACACATTATCGAATGTAGTTGCCGCAGCGGTCTCGCTGGCGTTGCGCAACTCAGCCTTCATCATCTGGTTGTTGCCCAAGCCAAACTCCTGCTCGTTGTAGGTCGACAGGTAGAATGCATAGTCGCCCGAGATGGTGCTGAAGGCAGTGTTCATGATGATGCCCGGAAATTCAAACTTGGCGTCGACTGTCTCGGCAGCCGGGTTACCGTTGTTTTTGTTGATGTCGTCCATCAACCCCTCGGAGCACGAAGCGGCCAACACAGTAAGAAGTGCCGCAGATATATATTTCTTTACGTTCATGATCTTTCGTTTTTATAGTGTTGATGTTTGATTTTAGAATTTGAACTTGATACCGCCACCGAAGCTCTTAGTGTTTGGCACTGAGAAGCGCTCGAAGTAACCGGTCATGTTGTCGCTACCCTGCGATGACTCTGGGTCGAACGATGGCATCTTAGCCCATACAAGCACGTTGCGTGCGAAACCGAAGATGGAGATGTTCACGCCGCCGATTTGTGGGAGGTCGTAGGTAACTGTGAGGTCGCGGAGTTTCAAGAAACTGCGGTCGAAGATACCTGCCTCAGTCACGTCGTAGTAAGCCTGATAGTAGTCAGCCTTGTCGACAACTGTAGTGTTCTTTTGGCCTGTTGTCTCGTCGATACCGTCAGCAATCATTGTGCCTTCGTGATAGTCCAAAGATTCCTTTGTTGTACCGAAGTAGTTGAGTGTAAGGAGTGTACCGCTGTACATCACGCCACCCATGCTGAGATCCCAAGTAGAAGCCAAGGATACGCGTTTGTAACGAGCGTTGAGCGAGAAGCCCATTGTGTAGTCAGGCGAGCAGTTGCCGAGTTTCTGGCTGGTGCTTGTTGCCTGTGGAAGACCGTCCTTGAGGAGGAGGTTGCCGTTGTCGTCGCGTTTGAATGCCAAACCGTAGACAATCGGGTAAGTGCTGCCTGCCTCTGCACGGATCTGAGGCTCAGTGAAGCCACCGAGTGCGATTGACTCTACACCGTCGGCGAGTTCGTCAACAAAGTTGTAGGTATGGGTGAAGTTCACGCCAAAGTCCAAAGAGTAGTCGCGGGCTTGGAGGATTGCGAAGTTGGCAGAAAGTTCGTGCGACCAAGTGTGCATCTTGCCGGCGTTGGTACGCATGTACTGGTAACCGGTTGAGCCCGATACAGGCACGTCGAAGATCTGGTCGGTGATGTTCTGGTAACTTGCAGTGTATTCCAAACGGATGCGGTTGTTGAAGAAGTTCAAGTCAGCACCAAACTCGATGTTCTTGGTGTTCTGAGGCTTGAGGTTCTTGTCAAACAGCACGTAGTAAGGCATGTAGCTCGAAACGCCGTTGATTGGGAACGAGATTGGTGAGCTTGTATAGAAACCGCCGCTGTAGATTGGCACATAGTAGAAGTTTTCATACCAAGAACCAGCCTGGCCGACCTGTGCCCATGATGCACGGAGTTTACCATAGTTGAGCACGTTCTTGTGCTGCTTGAAGTATGGGAGTTCGGTAAACACCCAGCCCAACGATACTGAAGGATAGAAGAATGCGCGGCTGCCGTGAGGCATTGTCGACACGTAGTCTTCACGACCGGTAACGGTGAGGAACAACTCATTGTTCCACGATGCTGTTGCCTGACCGAAGAAACCTACCGTACGGCTCTTGCCCTTGTATTCCTCACCGCTCTGGCTGGTGGTGTTGCTCATTGTAGGGAAGCCATAGTAGTTGAAGTTATAGCCGTTGTAGTCCCAGTAACGGTAGTTGGTGTGGTTGATTTCGTTACCGAGGAGCACGTTGAGGTTCCAAGCGTTCCATGTTCCGTCGAAGTTGATTGTGAACAAGTTGTTGAACGTGTTGTTCTGAGTACCGTAGTTCTCTACTTGACCAGACTGGATTGTGTAGCCGTACCATGCGTCCTTATACATTTCGTAGACGTCGGTGTTGTCGCTTGTGTAGGCGTCGATACCGGCCTGCTCACGGACTGTGAAACGATACTGGTCGTTGTTGAGCCAGCGTGGGTGGTACTCGAGGTAAGCGTTGCCAAACGTACGGTTGGTGTGACGCAAGTATGAGTCGTTGTCGGCAAACCAGTATGGGTTACGGAACGATGCATAGCGGAAGAGCACCATGTTAGATGGATCGTCAGGGGTGCTGTATGGAGTGCCCTTGAGATCGTACTCTGCCGGTGCGGAGTAAACCACATTGACGATACCTGAGTTTGCACCCGGCGCTGCGTTCACCTTAGTGCTGCTGTAGTTGGCGCTGAATCCTGTCTTCCATTCCTTCGAGATGTCGAGGTCAACAAGACCGCGGGCTCCCCAACGCGACATGCCTGTCGATGGCATTACGCCTTTCTGGTAGGAGTTGCTGATACCGAAAGAGTAGTTGAGGTTCTCTTTCTTCTGCGAAATGTTGAAGTTGGCATTCTCGGTGAATCCTGTCTGGAAGTAGTCGCCGATATTGTCGTGGACAGTTGGTGTTGTCCAGCCGTTGAGTCCTGCAAGAGCGTATTTTGGGTTGTAGTACTGACCGCTCTGTCCGCCTTCGGCTGGCAATGTGCCGCCTGCTTTGAGGATACCGTCGTAACCGTAGCGGGTATCCATATTAAGTTCGGAAATCTTAGGACCCCATGTGCCTGACGAACCTGGGTTGTAGCCGGTCACTGTACCGTCGTCGTTCTTTTGGTAGTAAGCACCTTGAGCGTAGACGTTCTGGCGGTGGAAACGGCGAGAAACGCTCTCTGCGCTGATGTTGGTGCTGGCA
Source organism: Senegalimassilia sp. (assembly GCA_963590085.1). Lineage (GTDB taxonomy): Bacteria > Bacteroidota > Bacteroidia > Bacteroidales > Muribaculaceae > Limisoma. The sequence continues at coordinate 6,226 of CAVAOU010000084.1, forward strand.
GTTACGATTGGCTTGCTCGAAACTGCAGAGCCGCGCTTGGTGGTGATGACAATCACACCGTTAGATGCACGGATACCGTAGAGGGCCGATGCTGCCTGACCCTTGAGCACGTTGATCGACTCAATGTCCTCTGGGTTGATGTCGAGGCTGTGGCTTGTCTGGTTGGCACCAATAACACCGCTGCTGCTGGCAGCCGAGTTGTCGCCGAAGTCGTTGCCTGTCTCGATTGGCATACCGTCAACCACGTAGAGTGGCTGGTTGTTGCCGTCGAACGAACGGGCACCGCGGATAATAATCTGTGACGATGCACCCGGAGCGCCCGATGATTGGCGCACTTGCACACCTGTGATTTTACCTTGGATAGCACCTGCCAAGTCGGTTGTACCGTTGGTGCTGAGTTTGTCGGCGTCGAGTTCCTGCGACGAGTAGCCGAGGGCTTTCTTCTCGCGCTTGATACCCATGGCTGTCACAACCACCTCGCTCAGCGAGTTGTTGGTGTCGTCGAGCGCAACTTGCATGTTGCTCGAAACAGCCACTTGCTTTGTTTTCATACCGACATACGACACGTTGATATACTTCACTCCGTCGCCAACCGTCAACGTGAAATTACCGTCGAGGTCAGTGACTGTGCCGTTACCGCCTCCAACGGGAGCAATCGACGCTCCAATCAAAGGCTCTTTGTCTCCTGAATAGATAACCCGACCACTGATTTTGTGGTCAGCATAGGCCGACAAGGACAATGTCCCCGCCGCTACCAGCGTTAAGACAATCTTTTTCATAACCTAACAATTAAATAAAACACTTGGCATCTCTGCCATTTTTTGCAATAATCTTTTTTTCGAAATAGGTCGCAAAAGTAACTAAAAAATTTTAATTTGCAATATTTTTCATTAAAAATGTAACATTTTTCTCGTTTCACACCCCAAAGTCAAACACAAAGAAGCATAGACCTTTCCCTGCATCTTACAGCAGAAACAAATGATTTTCACTATATTTCGCACAATTCCGCCGCTAAATTGCCCACC
>CAVAOU010000085.1:0-7234 GCA_963590085.1 Senegalimassilia sp.
GGTAGACGTCGAGTTGCGAATTTAGCGCCACCGCCTCGACCGACAAACTGTCGATCACGTTGCGGTCGCGGTTCTTGAAGCGCAGCATCTTCGACAATTGGCGGAACGTTTCGGAGTCGAGCAGCACGAGGTCCTTGCCGCTGATGTTGAGCGCGGCGTTAGTTTCCGGGAGTATCACATTCATCAGGGTGTCCACCTTGGTGGTGGCTGCCAGGCGGGCATTGATCACGCCGTCGATGCCTCGCATCATCGGCATGATGGAGTCAAGTCCAGGCATAATCTTCATCAGTCGTCCCACCTTTATCTCGTTGAGGTCGAGCACCATGCCCAGACCGATGTCGTTGCGGTTGGCAGTGGCGTAGATCATGTCGAGTTTCAGCGAGCCGTCGTTGCTGTGGGCCGACAGGTCGCGCAGTTTCAGCACCCCGTTCTTCATGCCGATCGACGAGTGCAGGCGATGGAGCGTGAAGTCGGAATATTTGGTCGTGTCGTTCATCAGGTCGATGTCCATCACGATGTTGCTCGGCACGAGGATGGCATAGTGGGTGGTGTCGGTCTCTTCAGCCGCCGTGCTCTCGATGCGGCTTTGCAGCCGTTCCTCGTCCTCCGTAGCGCTGAAGGTGAAGTTGGATTTCTGTTCGGCGTTGTTGGCAAAATTGTTGCCCTTGTACATCGCCGCCATAAGTTCGTTGAGGTCGAGCATCGATGAGTGCGCCTGCAGCGAAATTGTCAGCGGCTTGTTGCGCGAGCCGAGCAGAGTGTTGCGTATGTTGTCAATCTTTCCTGTGAAGCGGATGTCGCTCTTGCCGACGTTGTATTTCACGCTGTTCACGTTGAGCGTCTTGGTGTTGAACGCGATGTCCACGTCGCTCAACTTGTTGCGCAGCGGGAAGTAGGGCGTAAACAGGCGGCCGCGGCGGGCGATGATGGTGCCGCAGAGGTCCCAGTTGCGCACCAGTTTCTGCCATTGCCCGCTGAGGGCGAGGTCGGCGCGGTAGGTGGTGTCGTTGGCCTCCTCGTCGGCGCGCTTCTTGTCGCGCTCACGGCGGTAGAGAGCCATCAGCGAGTCGCGGCTGAGGGTAGGGTAGATTTGCTGCATGGAGTCGAGGCGCGACTGCATGCGCGAACTTTTTTTCTTTACGCGTTTGTTGGCCTGCAGTTGTATCTGGCCGTCGCGCAGACTGGTCATCAATGTCTTGTCCCAATAGCGGATGTCATCGGCCTTGATGCCGAACGAGAACACTGGGGTGCGTCCCTGTCCCTCGAAGCGGCGGATGGAGGCATCGGTCTGCATGCCGGCTACGTAGATGCGCGACGAGTCGGGCAGGCTGAGTGTGGCGAGCCGTCCCACTGAGATGCGTCCGCCGAGGGGCGTGATGCTCGTGGTGTCCATAAGGTCGCTGATTTTGCCCATGCTGCCCACTCCGGCCTTGAGGTTGGCTACGGTCACATGTCCGGCGGGGTCGGCAACGATGGCTGAGTCAATCTGCACGGATGCCATCAGCAGGTTGCGCGTTATGTTGTCCTGACCTTTGATTTTGCTGTCGGTGCCGAACTTGAGCACGCTGCGGTCAACAAACATCTGCAGGGAGTCGGCGGGCACGCTGTAGCGCACATTGCTAAGCGTGGCGTTGCCGTTGGCCTTGATGCGGTGGAAGGTCGACACGGAGAAGTCGCTCACGCGAAACTGCACGTCGGTGTTGAGCGTAAGCATTCCCGACAGGTTGAACGGCATCTCTTCGGGCACGAGTTTCAGCGCTCGGGCAAGGTCGAGGCTACCCTCAATCTGAGCCTTCACGTCGGGGTCGCTCATCAGTTTGGTGGCAGTGCCCTTGGTTTGCAGGCGGAGCCCGAAGCCGTCGAGGAGAATCTTGTTGATTGTCAGTACACTCGCATCGGGATTCTTGCCGTTGAAGTCAATCTTGGCGTCGGCGGCAACTTTGTCGATGCGCGCGTGGTGGACGGTGTTTGCCACATAGCATTCGGGTATCTTCAACTCGGCTGAAAACGTGGGCAGATCCTTACCGCCTACGGTATAGGGTTTGACTAAATGCAAAAGAACCGACAGGTTGAGGTCGGTTTCAAATTCGTCGATGCCTTTCTTGTAGGCGTCGGGCACATGCGAGAGTACGCGGCTGGCGTAGACTGGACCCACCGTGAGGTCAAACTTGTTGACCTTTGTCTTGTCGGCCATTACGGCGTCGGCATTGACAAGCATCGGGATGTCCGCCACGTTGGCTGAGAAATTGCGCACCGTGATGGCTTCCGGTTTGGTTATGTCCCAACTGGCGTTGCCGCCGAAGGCAAAAGGGATGTCCTGGTCGATGCCTTGCTCGGGCAGGGTGGCGTGCGCCTTGCCGTTGAGCGACAGGCTGTAGGACTTGTCCTTCTTCGAGAAGTTGAGTGCCAGCGTGTCGGTGTCGATGGAGAAGTCCATGCCGTTGCTGAGGTCGCGGTAGCGGATGCCTTTGTTGTTGACGATGTTGAGTTTCTCGAGCACGAGCGACTTGATTATCATCGGCGAGGTGCTCTCTTCTTTCTTCTCCTCGCTTGGCGGCACAATCATGTAGTTGTTGAGCGAGTCGTTGACGGCAACGAGGTTGACCTTTGGCGAATCGACGAAAATCTCGTTAATCTCAAATTCCATCAGCGGCAACCGTGCAAGGTTGAACTGCGCGCGCATGCATCCCACGCTGAGCAGCGAGTCGACGCCCGCGGGCAGCGACGCCTTTTGCTTGTCGAGGGTGCGCGAACGCACATCGACGCCGTCAACGTCGATGGTCATGTAGGGGAACGTCTTCCATACGGTCAGTTCCATGCGCTCGATTTTCACGTCGGCGTTGAGGTTTTCGTTGGCTATGCGCTCCACAAGAGGGGTGAGCCGCTCCGGGGTGAGAATCCACACGGTGAGGCACAGGACGAGCACCACGAGCGCAACCACGCTGCCGATGGTCCACGCCACGGTTTTCAGTGTGCGCTTCAGCCATCGCGGCATTTTCCGCGGTTTCGCCTTCTGGGGCTCAATGCTTTTATTTTCGGTAGTTTCCGTTTCCATAAGTGTCCCACAAATTTACAAAAAAATAGAGCCAATTGGCAGTAGGAAACGACAAAACGCCTGAAAATTACCCTAAATTTCAGGAATGTCGGAGATGTAGCCGTTCATGATGGCATAGACGCTCAGTCCGGATACGCTGCGTATGCCGAGCTTGGCGGAGATGTTTTTGCGGTGGGTGAGCACCGTGTTGATGCTGATAAACAGTTTGTCGGCAATCTCTTTGTTGGTCAATCCCTTCGCCAGTTGGCAGAGCACCTCGATTTCGCGTTGCGACAGTTCGGCGCCTTCGTTGCGGTTGCTGCGGGTGGTTTCCACAATTTCCGAGAGTTGGCTGAGGTAGGTCTGCTCATCGCAGTGGCGGTTGAGGATAAAGCCTGTAGCATCGTCGGTGGCGTCGGTCAGCAGCGCAAGTTTAGCCCGCTTGGGGATGAAGAACCCCGGCATGGCGGCAAACGAGTCGGCATCGGTGATGAAGAGGTCGACGCCCGCCATGTCGGCATCGCGCAGTTCGCCCGACGGCTTGACCCATTCGGCATCGATGTCGAAGAGGCTGAGCAGCGTTTGCTTCAGTCCTATTGCCACTGCAGCGTCGGCGGTTATTATTCTCACGTTGATACTCGACATTGCTTACCTGTTTTTTCCTTTATGAATTTGCCTTTTTCAACGCTTCGGCGAGAGGATAGAGCACTCGGTTGCGGATGCGGTTGTTTTGGCGGATGTCCTTCTCCAGGCTAATCACGGCAAACAGCACGGCATGGCAAAGGTTGCGGTCGTAGTCGCCCCGGAGGTGGATTACGAACATGTTGATGAGGTCGCTCAACTTGTCCTCAATCTGGTCGGGATCATCGTTGATGCTCAAGTTATTGTCCGCCAAAGTGGCGTCGGCGCCTTTCTCTGCCGCGATGATTTCCGAGAACCAGCGGTCGTCGGCTTCGATGCGGCGCTCAATCTCGCTGCGCACCTCCTTGTAGAAGTTGAGCAGCAGTTGGAGGTTGTTGTTGGTGTCGCTGTGCGATATCAGCGCATTGAAATGCCTGTCGATGTTGGGCAACTGGTTGGTGAGGTACGAACGGTTGGTTTTGCGCAGGTAGGTTACCACACTTTCGGCGTCGAACGCTCCCGCCACGTTTTCCGGAAAGAACGATTCGTTGATGAATGCGTTTAGGATGGTGATGAAGAACGTAGGGTCGATGCCCTTTTCGTGGCATATTGATTTGACCGAACGGTCGCCTACACCGAGCGCGATGTCGAAGCGGTTGACAACGGGCACTACCGACGGCTCGTCGATGATTACCTCGCACAGTTTGGTTTCGGGTGTGACTATCGCCATGATGGTTATATGGTTCTTATGATTTCTTTTTCTGTAATTACTGTCGGCATCTTGATGTCGTGGGGCTCTGCGGGTAACTCGTCGGCTATCTGCAGGCTGTATGCCACGCCAATCAGCGGGCACCGCGCCTGGCTGAGCAGGCGGTCGTAGTAGCCGCGACCGCGCCCGAGGCGGTTGCCCTGGCGGTCGAACGCCACTCCCGGCACCACAACGAGGTCAATCTCCGCGATGGAGCGGCAGTCGCTTCCCGTAGGCTCTTCGATGCCGAACGCGCCTTTGCCGGTATCGGCAGGAGAGTAGGGCAGGATTTCGAGGTCGTCGCCGTTGACGCGCGGCAGAAACAGGTGTTTCTCCCTATGCCAGCGGGCTATGAAGTCGGCCGTAGAAATCTCGTCGGGGAGCGAAGCATAGACAAGCACGTTGCGCGCATCCTTAAACTCTTGGCACTGTTCAAGCAAGGCAAAACAACGGCGAGCGGCATCAGCCTTCTCCTGCTCCGAGAGCAGTTGCTTGCGATGCTTGATGTCGCGCCTGATGTCAGCCTTCGTTGCCGTCATTGTTTCTTGCTTTCCAGCTTGGATGTGATGGGGAACTTCCCTTTGCCGTCGTTGAGAGCCTTCAAGGCAGCGTTGATGGTGTTGTCCGTCTGGTTGTAGTAGCGGTAGAACTCCTCGTCGCCGAGCACGTCGCGTATGAGCAACGCCCTCAGTTGCCGTGCCATGAGCGAGCGGCTGAGGTTGATGTAGTACCAGCGCATCGGCACACCGTTGTCCTTGGCGTAGCATACGAAGTCGTAGGTAAGACCTTCGTCGCTCGGCATCATCGACATCAGTTGCTTTACGGTCTTCACCTTCTTCAACTGGTCGCGGTTGAGGTCCACGTAGGCGTAGGTGTACTGCTGCAGCAACCCAAGGTTTGCCACGGCACGGTAGTAGGTGGTGATGCCTGTGGTGTCGTTAGGCACGAAGATGTCGGGCACGATACCTCCGCCGCCATAGACGATGCGGCCGTTGGCTGTGCGGAAAATCTTGCTCTTGTCCACTTTGATGCTGTCTGCGCTATAGAGTTCGCCGCTGGTGTAGCGGTCATAGAGTTCTTTTGAGTAGTCGCTCTCGTCGCCGAGTTTGTAGTCCTTCTGGATGCATCGGTGCGACGGAGTGTAGTAGCGGGCAATGGTGAGGCGGATGGCGCTACTGTCGGGTAGGTAGATTTGCTTCTGCACCAAGCCTTTGCCGAACGAGCGGCGACCCACCACGAGGCCGCGGTCGTTGTCCTGCAAGGCTCCTGCCATAATTTCGCTCGCGCTTGCCGAATATTCGTCGATGAGCACAGCCACCTGCGAGTCGTGGAACGAGCCTTGGTCGTCGCTCCACACCTGCACGTCCTCCTTCTGCTTCCGACCCTTGGTGTAGACAATCAGTTCGCCCTGAGGCAAAAACTCGTTGACCATAAGGATTGCCATTTCCATGTATCCGCCTGGGTTGCCGCGGAGATCCACGATGTAGCGCTGTGCGCCCTGGTCCTTCAACTTGGTCAGCGCGCTGACAAACTCGTTGTAGGTGTTTTTGCCGAATTGTGTCACCTTGATGTAGCCGGTCTTCTTGTCGATCATGTAGGCCACGTCGACGGTGTTCATCGGGATGTCGTCGCGGGTGATGACAAATGTGAGTATCTTTTTCGACGAGTTGCGCTTCACTCCGATTTTCACCTTCGTGCCTTTCTCGCCGCGGATTTTGCTGCGGATGCCCTCAGCGGTCTGCGTGCCGCCGACAATCGATTCGCCGTCGACCGAGATGATGCGGTCGCCGGCAAGCAGACCCACCTTTTCAGCCGGACCGTTGGGAATCACCTGGTCCACGTTGGCCGTGTCGCGCATCATGAAGAACGACACTCCGATGCCGCTCATCTGTCCGTCGAGTTTCTCGTTCTCGGCGCGCACGTCGCTCGCCGGGATATAGTAGGAGTGAGGGTCGAGGTTGCCGATAATGGCAGGGATGGCCTGTTCCACAAGGTCCTTCACTTCAACCGAGTCGACATATTCGCTCTGGATGAGGTTGAGCACCGCATTGATTTTGCGGTCTTTGTCGAGGATGAACTTCTTTGTGGAGATATAGTTTCCAATCACGATGCCGAGCACTATCGCAATTGAAATGACAAGTGGATACCAAATTATGGAATTATGCTTAATTCTCATCGTTTAAAGTTGAACTTCGTTCTGTTTCTATAGATTGTTTTCAGTGTCGTTGTTGAGGTCTACGTAGCCGCATTCCACCCCGGCCTCTTTCAGCAGGTTGAGCCCGTCGGCAAGACGGTAGAGTTCGGAAAAAACCACACGCGTGATGCCTGCCTGGATAATCAGTTTGGCGCATTCGATGCAAGGCGCTGCCGTGACGTAGAGCGTGGCCCCGTCGCTGCTGTTGTTGCTGCGCGCCACCTTGGTTATGGCGTTGGCCTCTGCGTGGAGCACATAAGGAAAAGTGTGGTCGTCGGCGTCTTCGCAAACGTTGTTGAATCCCGACGGGGTGCCGTTGAAGCCGTCGGAAATAATCATTTTGTCTTTTACCAATAATGCGCCTACTTGCCGGCGGCGGCAATAGGAATTTTCTGCCCATATCCGTGCCATCCTTAGATAGCGGTGGTCGAGCACGTGCTGCTTAATAGAATTGTCCATTTCTTAACAGTTGAAAGTCAAAGATTTGGCGACTATTAACACTTCATTCTGCCCATCTCGACAATCAATCTGCAAAAATACTAATTTTTGGCCGTATTGTTTAAAAATCAGCGATTTTTTGCCAAAATTTTTTCGACAAGCCGATAATAAAATCTACGGTTGGAGAATGTGGCTTAAT
>CAVAOU010000086.1:0-7232 GCA_963590085.1 Senegalimassilia sp.
GGACGGTGGCGTAGGCGGCGATGCCTTCCTGGCGGCCGGTGTAGCCGAGGCGCTCGGTGGTGGTGGCTTTCACGGAGATGTCGTCGGGGTCGCAGCCGATGCATTCAGCCATTGCCTGCTGCATGGCGGGGATGTGGGGATTCATCTTGGGGGCTTCGGCGCAGATGGTGATGTCGGCGTTGCCGAAGGTGTAGCCTCGCTCGTCGAGAAGTTGTGCTACATTGCGTAGCAGTTTCTTGCTGTCGATGCCTTTGTAGGCAGGGTCGGTGTCGGGGAAATGGTGGCCGATGTCGCGCAGGGCGGCAGCGCCGAGGAGGGCATCGCAGAGGGCATGGATAGCCACGTCGGCATCGCTGTGGCCAAGCAACCCGAGGGTATGGTCAATCTTCACGCCGCCAATCCACAGTTCGCGGTCGGGCACGAGGCGGTGCACGTCAAATCCGAAGCCGGTGCGAAAGGGTAGAGCCATAGTCTTATTTTTTGCCTAACAGGTGCTTGAGGCCGTCCATGTCGAATGTGAGCGAGAAGCGCAGAGTCTGGTCGAGCGGGCTGTTTTGCGCGGTGGCAATCATGTAGGCCGCATCGAGTTGCACCACGTGGAGCGAGAAGCCTGCTCCGAAAGAGAAGTATTTGCGGTTACCCTTGTTGGCATTCTCGTAGAAGTATCCGGCGCGCACGAAGAACTGCTGGTTGTAGTTGTATTCAGCACCCACGGAAACTGTGATTTCCTTCAACTCCTCCTTAAATCCGCCTGGGGCATCGCTGAACGACTTGAAGATACCCGAAATCGACGATGTGTTGCGCCAGTCTTCAAGTGCATTCTCGTAGCCGTCCTGGTCGTAGTTGCCTTCGTCGTCGGTGTAGTCAGACTGGCGCGGGCGCGTAGGCACGAGCAGTTTGTTGGCGTCAACGGAGAGTGCGAGGTTGTGGTATTGCGCGAGTGGGAAGGTGAATGTCGTACCGAGGCGGAAGTTGGTAGGCAGGAATGCCGGGTCGTTGCCGTCGTTGTACGACACCTTCGAACCGATGTTCGAGATGTTGAAACCCCATGACCATTGGCACTCGTTGCGGCCGATCACTGGGTAGGTGGTGAGGAAGCCGGAGATGTCGGCAGAAAATGCCGACGCTCCTTTTTGCTGCTCAGCCGAGTAGGCATCGGAGAATGCCAAATCGGAATAGATGTAGCGCAGAGCCACACCCATGGAGAACGATTCCGAGAGTTTGCGCGAGTAGCCGAGGTCGAACGCCATTTCATAGGGGTTCACCGAGTTGGTGACTGTTCCGGCGCCGTCGGTCATGTTGATTTCGCCAAGCGAGAAATAGCGCAACGAGGCGCTCACCGCCTGGTTGTCGCCGCTACCGATTTTCCAGTAGCCCGAGAGGTTGGCAAGGAAGATGTCGTTGACCAACTTGCGCAGCCAAGGAGTATAGGAAAGGCTGACGGCGGCGGTGCTGTAGGCAAACGCGTATTTCGACGGGTTCCAGTACTGCGAGTAGGCGTCAGGCTCAGTAGCCGCGCCAAGGTCGCCCATGGCGGCACCGCGGGCATCGGGGGCGATGCTGAGCGATGTCACACCGGTTTGCACTGGGTTGAATTGGTTTTTACCGCTTTCGTCGGCAATCGCTGGCATGGCTGTCAATGCCACGAGGGCGATTATGATATACCGTTTTAAATTCATCTTTTTCGAATGATTGTTTACTTTAATAAACTTGAAACGGCGGTTTTTATTGTTTTACGACTACTATTTTTTTAGCCGGCAGACTTTTGCCGTCAATGATTGCGCTCACATTGTATACGCCTTCGGCAAGGCGGGTGCCGTTGTTGTCGCAGCCGTCCCAGGTGTATGGGAAACTAACGTCGGAGCGCATCTTAACGCTTCCGTCGGCGCTGCTCACCACGATTGTGCCGTCGGTCGTGTCGGCGTTGTCGAGGTCGAAGGTAACGTCGTCGTCGGCTACTGCCGTGGCGCTCATCGACAGCGTTGCGCCGGTGTTGCCTTCAACGAAGAAGGCGATGGTGCGTGTCGAGATGTTGCCTGCAATGTCGGCCACGGTGAGTTGCAGGGTGTGGCGGCCTGCGGTAAGGTTGTAGATCGGCTGGTCGACGGTGCATTTGTCCTGGCCGTCGAACGAGGTGCCGGTGAGGGCATAAGTGTGGTCGCCGCCGTCGAGCGAGAGATAGGCTGTGGTGGCGATTTGCTCGTTTGAGGTGTTGAGCGCTACGTTGTCGCTGATGGTGGCATGCACGCGGATGGCGCTGTCCACGGTCATGCCGTCGCGCCACGCTGCCTTGTCGCCGAGATAGAACTCGGAGATTGTCGGAGCAACAGTGTCGTCGGTTTCAGCCGACTTCGTGCGGTCGATGTGCAGGCCGTTGTAGAAGCCCGACACGACGGTGCCGCTCTCGGAGATCGCTGTGGTTTGCAGCGGTTTGGCGTTGGTGCCGGTGGTTACGCTGTTGGGTACAATCAGCGTTGCCGTAAATTTGCCGTTCTCGACTTTGACGGTAGTTGTTGCCAGTTCGGCGCCGCGCTGGGTAAGCGAGGTGTCGTCCTGCTTCATGCAGAACTGGTCGGAGTCGAAGAGCGTAATCTTCGCGTCGCCGTTGAAATATGTGTCGACGGAGCCTCTGGTGTCGGCCACATAGCCCGTCAGCGTGATTGGCTTCATTGTGCCAACCGCAACAGAGTCGGTCTCTTCAGAGCCGTCGACTGTTGAGATGTGCGTGCGGCTGTGAGGCACTGTGACCCTAATGGCAGGGTCGCCGAACATATGGTATTTGAGGCGGTTGCGCGAACGGTCGTCGGTGTTGTTCTTGGCGAGCATCAGGATGCGTCCCCAGGTCTTCTCGTAAGTGTTGTAGGAACTCTCGGTCTCGCTGATGCCGAGGTATTTGGCAAACGAGTCGGTCATGTTGCCGTTGAGCGAGGTGTATGCCTCGCGCGAAGCCGACACAGCAGCGATGACACCGCCGTTGGGGTTGAGCATCAGTTTGTCGAGCACCGTGGTGATGCCGCCGTCGAAGCGGCCGATGTCGCACGATGAGAAGTACATCATCGGGATGGCTTCATATTTTGTGTCGACAGCCTGTTGGAGCGTCAAGAAGTTGACCGACTTGGTTGTCGACGTAGGGTTGGAGTGGCCTATAAACAGCACGAAGTTCTGTCCGGCGTTGAGGTTTTCCACAAACTTCTCGCGAGTGCCGTTGAGGTTGTCAATCTGGTCGTACGGCTCGAAGTAGATTTTGTTGAAGTTCACCGTATAGTCGGTGGCTTTGCGGCTGCCCGACGTAATCGTGTAGTTGAAATTGGTGATAAACGATTCTGCCTGGCGGGTGTGGATATATGAGTCGCCGTTTTCGCCAATCACGAGCATGTTGCTTTTCCACATGTCGTTCTTGTCGTTGCGGTGGTTCATGTAGTTGAGCAGTTTGTCCACGTAGGTCTTCGCGTCGGAAACCGAGACAAAAGGCACGCGGCCAATCGACACCGCAAGGTATGCGCTGCCGCTCTCCACGTTTTGGGCGTAGTCGCTCATCACGCCGAAGAAGTCGTCGGTGGTGTAGGACGTTACGGCATGGTTGCTCGTGTCCGACTCGTATGCCACGAGCATATCGTCGGGGTCGCCGCCGAAGATGCAGCGGTTGTCGTAACTGCCGCCGCCGAAGAGCATCAGGTAGCGGAACTTGGTGGCCGCGCGGTCGTAGAACATGCGGCACAGTTGGCGGTAGGCCATGGCGCTGCGCATGCCGTAGCCAAACTCGTTGTAGACGTCGTTGTGGTCGACAACCACAACGTCAAATTTGTCCTTTGTGCGGTGGTATTCGGCAAGGCGCTCCGCCTGTTCGCGGAGTTTTGCGGTGGTGATTATCAGCATTACGGGCGCTGAGAGCGAGTGCAGGTTCTGGTTGGCAACGTCGCCGGCAAAGGTGACGTGCTTCTGCTCCTTCGCCGTGTCAAACAGCGCAAACTCGCAATAGGTGTTGGACGTCGCTGACAAGACCACGCTGGCAATGCCGTCGCTGCCGAGCAGCAACGGATAGTCGGTTGGCGACGATGTGATGCAGACGTTGTCGGCTGGGGTGGCTACTCGCCACAGTTTGGTCGTGGTGTTCGCTACGTTGAACTTCACGCCAGTGCTGCCGTTTGGCGCCATCTTTATCATGTAGCGCATCTGCGACGAGTCGGAAGGAAGGGTCAGCGCTGCGGTGTAACTTGCTGCGATATAGTCAATGCGCGCAATCGGTGCCGGGTCGGAGATGGCAACTTTTACGCTGGTCTTCTCATCGGCGGCATAGGTGTCGGCCACCGTGGTGGAGCCGCTGATGTTGTACAGCTTGTAGATTGTGGCGTCGGACGATGCTCCCAGGTGCTTGCTTCCTACCCTGTCGCCGTTGACGGTAACAAACAGAGAGTCGGAATCGCACTTGATGGCTGTCGAGGTGTTAACCATTACGGTCGAGCCGCTGACAATGCCCGGGGTGGAGAAGTCGATGCTGTAGGAGCACGATGCCGACAGGTCTTCGCCGAGAAACAGTTTGCCCGAGCGCGTGGGGTTGACAAGGTCCTTCTTGTGCCACACCGTTGCCACGCCGGTGGTGTACCATTCGCTCGGTTTGCTGAGGTCGGTGTCGGTTGTGGCTACCTGCTCCATCTCCAACGGCGTGATGTCTGCACGGTCGGTGAGGAAATAGTAGCAGTCGGCGGTGTATGGGTTGGTGGTTATGGTCTTGGTGAGAGTGAAGTTGGTGTAGTCCTTCAGCGTACTCTTCTCGTATGCCAGGCCCTTGGCGTAGAAATAAATCTTGCCGTTCTCGTGGAGCGCGGCAACCTGCTCAAGGTCGTCGGTGATGACGGTCTGGAAATTCTCGGTAGGACAGAAGCCGCCCTGGCCGAACACCTTTACTGCCGACGGGTCGGAAAAGCCGAACTCGCGCAGTTGCTGCTCTGTGATTTCATATACGCCAGTTTCGCCCACTCGGATTTTCACCCATTTGCCGGTGGAGAGGACCGAGGTGCTTTTGAAGGTCGTGGTTGCTTGGCTACTGAGGGCCGTGAGTATCGACAGGGATAGCAATACAAGTGTGCGTCTAACCATATCTGTAGTTTTATTTAATTCTGATGTGAATCGATGGGTTGCCGGCTATTGTTGCCGTCACGGTGTCGTTGATCACGGCATCGTGCTGCTCGCCGGTTTCTATGAGTATGAGGTCGCCGATCTTGAGCGTGAAGTATCGGCTTGCGGTTTCAATGCAGTGGTCGAAGTCGGCTGCCGACGGAGTGGCGATGCGCTCGGCTTCGGAGTCGTTGACGGTGAGCACGGCGTCGCACTTGCCCAATTGCGGGGTTGCTGTGGCGCTCATCTCGCCTGTGATTGCCGCAGCGTCGAAGGCTGTGGCAATGGCTGTGGGCATCCCGTCGGCTTTCAGCCTTTCGAGAAGGCCGCTTGCCTCAAACACCAGGCACAGGCCCGCCTCCTCGTAGTAGCGGTTGGCAAACTTTTGCGCAATGTTTTTGCCGAGGCGGCAGATGTGGACGGCTGTTGCCACGCGGTAGCGGAACTTGTCGTCGAAGTCAGGCACGAAGAAAGGTTTGCCGCTCTTCTGGATGGCGGAGTCGGGGATGATGTCGATTTCCGGTTTGCTTGATATGTTTCTGAACTTTATGATTTTCATTTGTTGCCGTTGATTCTGTTGTACATGACAGCCAGATGTGCGTAGATAGAAGTGTTCTGGATCACAACGTTCTCGTCTACCTTGATGCGGAACGGGGTGAAGTTCCAGATGGCGCGCAGGCCGTTCTCCACAAGCAGGTCGGCCGACTCCTGTGCATGCTCCACAGGCACGGCGAGGATGCCGATTTCGGCGTTGTACTGCTTTTCGCGCTCGGCGAGTTCGGAGATGTGGTAGATGGGGATGCCGCAAATCTCAGTGCCCACGATTTTCTCGTCCACGTCGAAGCCCGCCACGATGTGCAGGCCGAACTGCATCAGACCCGAGTCCTGAATCAGGGCTGAGCCCAGACTGCCGGCGCCGATCATAAATGCGGTGTGGTCGTTGTGGAATCCGAGGAAGTTCGACAGTTCGGTGGCAAGCGTGTCCACCTGGTAGCCGATTCTCGTTTTGCCCTTGATGTTGAGAAACGAAAGGTCCTTGGCTATCTGCGACGCGTCGACGTTGATCTTTCTGGATATCTGTGTTGATGAGACATATTCTATATCTTGAGCGCGCAGCATGTTGACGTAGGCAAGATACCACGGCAAGCGTCGGAGCGTTGGCTCCGGCAATAGAATTTTACGACCATCCTCGTTCATTGTGATTACTCTATTTTTAAATCTTCTAACAATTTGCAAAAATAGCGTTTTTTCTCAAATTTTGCAAGAGGTCAGGCTATTCTGCCGCCACGGCTATGCGCTGTGTTATAGAGGCTTCATCGCTGCCGTCGGCAGAGACTGTGGCGCGGTAGATGTAGATGTCGCGCTGCACCCGGCAACCGCTGCCGTCGGTGAGGTCCCACGTGATAGGCATCGACTTGAACATGTCGCTGCGGCCTGTGGCGGTAGTGGTCCAGATGGTGTGGCCCATCATGTCGTAGACGCCCATGTTGACGGTGAGTACCGCGTCAGGACGGTCGTGCACCACATAGAACACCGCCTTCTCTTTCGCCGGGTTGGTGGTGGAGTAGATTCTGAAGAGTTGGGGCTTCGTGCCCTTTGCCACATTGAAGGTGATGGTCTTTTCCGACATGTTGCCCACCACGTCCCACACGCGCAGCATCAGCGAGTGGCTGCCGTTGGTGAGTTCGTCCATCTGGTAGTTGATGTGGCTCACGCCGTCGGCATCCTGCGTGAAGTAGTTCTCCAAGCCGGAGATGGTCGTCGTGCCGTCGACGATGGCGGTGATGGAGTGGCCGATGTCGGCGGTGGAGATGTTGATGCCCGACTCGTCGTAGAGGTCGGCTATGAGGAACGGCGTTTCGTTGACTGTGTCGCCGTCCTTGAACGAGGTGGTGTTGAGCGCAAGCGTGCGGATCTCGGGACCGGTGGTGTCGTCGATTTCCGACTCGTCGAAGCCGTAGATGTAGAAGTCGGTGCTTTCGCCGATGGCGTCCTCGCTGTCGTTGCTGGCATAGAGGCTCACAAGGGCTGGCGTATAGTTGTTGACGATGCCCGCCGGCATGCGGAATTTCAGTTTAAACACGCCGCTGCGGATGGAGTCGGAACCGATGTAGAGG
>CAVAOU010000087.1:0-7172 GCA_963590085.1 Senegalimassilia sp.
CAACCCTCGTGCGCGACATCCTCTACAACGCCCTCTTGCGCCATTTCGGCGAAGCCTGCAACAACACCGGCTCCTACACCGAACTGCGTGGCGACCTGAAGATGCTCAACAGCGTGGAGTTTGTCGACCAGAACCCCATCGGCAAGTCGTCGCGAAGCAATGCTGCCACCTATCTCAAGGCATTCGATGAAATCCGCCGTCTCTTTGCTGACCAGCAGGGCGCAAAGCAGATGGGATTTGATGCCGGACACTTCTCCTACAACGCCGAAGGAGGCCGTTGCGAGGAATGCAAGGGCGAAGGCACGATTACCATCGAGATGCAGTTTATGGCCGACATCACTCTCGAGTGCGAATGCTGCCACGGCAAGCGCTACAAGCCTGAGGTGCTCGAGATTGAATACCGCGGCAAGAACATCTACGATGTGCTCAACATGACCATCAACCAGGCCATCGAGTTTTTCAGCGAGGCGGGCGGAGCCATCGAGGCGCGCATCGTCAAGCGGTTGCTCCCGCTCCAGCAGGTGGGACTGGGCTACATCAAGATGGGACAGTCGTCGTCCACGCTGTCGGGCGGCGAAAACCAGCGCATCAAGTTGGCATACTTCCTCAGCCAGGAAAAGCAAAAGCCGTCGATGTTTATCTTCGACGAGCCTACCACCGGCCTGCATTTCCACGACATCAATACGCTTATGGACTCCTTCATCCGACTGATTGAGAAGGGCCACACGGTGGTAATCATCGAGCACAACCTCGACGTAGTGAAATGCGCCGACTATGTGATTGACATGGGGCCAGAGGGCGGCAACGGCGGCGGCAACATCGTGTGCGCCGGCACGCCCGAAGACGTGGCCGCCTGCCCCGACAGTTACACAGGCCAATTTCTAAGAGAAAAGTTGAAATAGGCACACGCCATTTTTCAAGCGATACATCTTCACGGAGTTTTACACTGATTAAACTTCGTGAAGATTTTTTGCATTTTCATTCAGGTTTCTCTTGCCAATTTATGCCCCGTTTGACAATTATTATTAGTAATTTTGCGGCTAGAAATTATGAAACACTACTTATTATGACTCTATTCGAAAGACTGACAAAAGAGGCTAAAGCCCACAAGCAGCGCATCATCCTTGCAGAAGGTGCAGAAGAGCGTACTTTGACAGCCGCCGACCATCTAATAGCCGACGACATTTGCGACATCACCCTGATAGGCAATCCCGACGACATCAAAAGTCTCGCTGCCAAATTGGGGCTGAAGAATATCGACCGCGCCAACATCGTGAACCCTGCCGATGAGGCATTCACAGAGAAATATGCGCAATTGTTCTACGAACTGCGCAAAGCCAAGGGCATGACCATCGAGGGTGCCCGCAAGCAAGTGCTCAACCCGCTCTACCTCGGTTGCCTTCTCATCAAGAACGGCGACGCCGACGGACAGGTGTCGGGCGCACTCAGCACCACCGGCGACGTGCTCCGCGCCGCTTTCCAGATTATCAAGCCTAAAAAAGGCATCAGCGTTGTTTCCGGCGCATTCCTCATGCTCCTTCCAGAAGGCTCGCCTTACGGCACAGACGGCATGATGGTGTTTGCCGACTGCGCCGTAGTGCCAAACCCAACAGCGCCTGAACTGGCACAGATTGCAGTGTCGTCGGCAGAGACAGCCAAAGTGCTTGGCGGCTTTGACCCTCGTGTGGCAATCCTCAGTTTCTCGACCAAGGGCAGCGCAAAGCACGAGATGGTCGACAAGGTCATCGAGGCAACGAAAATCGCCAAGGAGATGGCACCCGAACTCGCTCTCGACGGCGAACTCCAGGCCGATGCTGCCATCGTGCCTTCAGTGGGCAAGAGCAAAGCTCCGCAAAGCGACATTGCCGGCACAGCCAACGTGCTCGTGTTCCCGTCGCTCGAGGTGGGCAACATCACCTACAAACTCGTGCAGCGCTTGAGCGGTGCGCAAGCCGTAGGCCCAATTCTCCAAGGCCTCGCCAAGCCGGTCAACGACCTGTCGCGCGGATGCAGTTGGGAAGATATCTACAAAACTGTAATCATCACTTGTAACCAAAGCATAATCGCCAATCAACAATGAAAATACTCGTCCTCAACTGTGGCAGTTCGTCGGTGAAATACAAACTGATTGAACTCGACGATGCCTCGCAGAATGTACTCGCCGAAGGCGGCGTGGAAAAGGTGGGTTTGCCCGACTCTTTCCTGAAGTTCAAATACAACGGTGAGAAGGTGACAGTCACCACCTCAATGCCAAACCACAATGTGGCTATCCGCATCATCCTCGACACCCTGACAAGTGCAAAATACGGCTGCATCAAGAATTTCGACGAAATCGATGCCGTAGGCCACCGCGTGGTGCACGGAGGCGAGAAATTCAACTCAAGCGTACTCATCACCGATGAGGTCATTGCCAAGGTGAAGGAATGCTACGATCTGGCTCCGCTCCACAATCCTGCAAACATTGTGGGCATCGAGGCCATCAGCGACATCATGCCCGACGTGCCACAGGTTGGCGTGTTTGACACCGCCTTCCACCAGACCATGCCGGCACGCGCCTACATGTATGCCCTCCCCTATGAGACATACGAGAAATACGGTGTGCGCCGCTACGGCTTCCACGGCACCAGCCACCGCTACGTGGCTCGCCGCTCATGCGACTTCCTCGGACTTCCCTACGAGCAGCAGCGCATCATCACTTGCCACATCGGCAACGGCGGCTCAATCACCGCTGTGAAGGACGGCAAGTCGATCGACACTTCGATGGGCCTCACCCCTGTTGAAGGCCTGATGATGGGCACCCGCTGCGGCGACGTTGACCCTGCGGCTCTCCTCTACATCCAGGAGAAGGAGCACCTCGACAACGCTGGCATGCAGAAACTCATCAACAAGCAGAGCGGTTTGACTGGCGTATCGGGCATCTCATCGGATATGCGCGACATAACTGACGCCATCGCTGCCGGCAACAAGCGTGCCGAACTGGCATTCGACATGTACGGCTACCGCATTGTGAAGTACATCGGCGCCTACACAGCAGCCCTCGGCGGCGTCGACGTGATTGTGTTTACCGCCGGCGTAGGCGAAAACCAAATCCAACTGCGCGAACGCGTGTGCAAGCAACTCGCGTTCCTCGGCATCGACTTCGACGCTGAGCGCAACAACTGCCGCGGCGAGGAAGTGGAAATCACCCGTCCAGGCTCGAAAGTGCGCGTGGTAGTAATCCCTACCGACGAGGAGTACATGATTGCCTGCGACACCAAGGCTATCGTTGAACAACAGAAATAATCCAACCCTATAACCAACAGACTGCATCAATGGCGGACACCTTCCGGCGTGATGCAGTCCGTTGTTTTTACAAAGACATGATACTCAAGAAACTAACACTTGGCATAGCATTAAAACTGGCGGGCAAGGCCATCCTTGCCTTCATCGTCGTGTCGGTGATAAGCGTGATTGCCTACCGCTGGGTGCCCATGAAATGGACACCACTGATGCTCATACGCAACATCGAGCGGAAAAGCGACGGCAAGGAAGCGAAATGCATCCACAAATGGGTGCCGCTGCAGGAAATGTCGGCCGACATGCCAATGGCGGTAATCGCCTCCGAGGACAACCGCTTTGCAACCCACCACGGCTTCGACTTTGTGGAGATAAAGAAAGCCATGAACGAGGCAAACAACGGCGGACGCCACCGCGGAGCGAGCACCATCAGCCAGCAAACTGCCAAGAACGTGTTTCTGTGGCCCACATCATCGTGGGTGCGCAAAGGCTTTGAAGCCTACTTCACGGTGCTTATCGAGGCATTCTGGAGCAAGGAACGGATAATGGAGGTGTATCTCAACTCCATCGAGACAGGCGACGGGCTCTACGGCGTTGAAGCCGTGGCAGAGGAGAATTTCAACTGCACCGCCGACCAGTTGACTACACGCCAGTGCGCCCTCATAGCCGCCACCCTGCCCAATCCGCTACGCTTCGACTCCGCCCATCCGTCGGCCTACATGAAGAAGCGCCGCGCGCAGATTGTCCGCCTGATGCGCCTCGTGCCAAAGTTCCCGCCAGAGGCCGAAAATTAGAACAGCGAAAAAAAGCACACATTTATTGCCTTATTTCAAATTATTTTCCATATCTTCGCACATAACAATGTTTTAGCTAACATAGCCAAACCATTTTTGTGAATTGTAAACTAATCGAAGTCCCAGACACAAAGGGAAAGGACTTATTTACCGAACTTAACACTTTACTATTATGAATACACGAGGATTTATCGCCATCGGCCTGGCGCTGCTCATAGGCGCACCAGTTGCCAACAGTCAGTCGTTTAAGGACAAATTGAAGAAAGCCGCAAAGCAAGTGTCGGAACTTGTAGAGGACGCAACAAGCAGCCAACAGACAAGCCGTCAACAGTCAAGTAGCCAACAAAACAAAAAGACTACCACAAGCACCTCACGAAGCAAGACAAGCAGCCGCACCACAACGGAGAAGCCCACAATCAATCTGCCATCGGAACATACAGCCCTGTTTGCTCCGCTTGGCTACGATATCGACGCCACCTGGGGCGTGAAGTCGGCAAAACCGAGCACACCACCGAAGGACGCCCCCAGCCAGGTAGCATGGGTGGAGAAACAACCATATCTAAACACTCTTGACAACCAGAGCATTGCCGCTTTACACGATCATCTTAAAGAATTATTTGATGACGGTTGGTTTGCAACACTGACTCCAGCCCATGCCTTTATGGAAAATGCCTGTATCGAATTGTCTGCACGATGCATTGCCCTGAACAACCTTGTGGCAGGATGCGAAAAAGCCCAGTCGGCATACAATAATCCTGGAGAGCCTCAATGGGTCATCGACATGTACAACGAAGCAGTAGCCAAAGTGTTGAGAAGCGACGCCTACAAAACGTTGTTACGCTCATCTATTGCTCCGCTGTTCACGTGCAAAACGTCGTATATAAACGATGAAACGAAAAAATATTTTGCGGCACACGGAGGCTATGCTAATGCCACCAAGGCGAAGATGACACAATGGGATCCGAGTCCGAAAGAAACTGTAAGTCTTTCAACCACAGGACAGACGGGGCAGATTCTATCAGAAAATGCTTCGGGAGCCCATGTAGATATCGATGGCATCGAATACGTGGTGCATGTCGGCAAATCGGGAGGCTACGCATATGCATCCCAGGCCACGAAGACAGCCATTGCCGGCAAAGCCATCGTGATGCCCGACTACATTACCTACAAAGGCGGTAAGTACCCAGTGAGGGAGATGCGTTCCGATTTGTTTGCATATTCCACTGTCAAGTCGGTCAAATTGCCAAGCACACTTGTGGAGATTTCCAACGCAGCATTCAGAGAGACCCCAATAACCGAGATAACCATCCCCTCCTCGGTAAAGATTGTCGGCGGCTCGGCATTCCAATTCTGCAAGAAACTCACCAAGGTTGTGTTTGAGGGCACCCAACTCGAAAAAATCAATGGCTGCTTCCATGGCTGCACAGCGCTCCAATCAGTCAAGTTCCCGCGCTCTGTAAAAGAAGGTTTCAGTTACGACATGTTCTGCGAATGCACCAATCTCGTGTCAGTGACCTTGCCAGAGGACCTGCCAGAAATTCCCGAATCCACCTTTGAAGGCTGTACTAAACTCACCACTGTAGTCATCCCGGCAAGCGTAAAAAAGATTTGCGGCGGCGCATTCCGGAAAAGCGGAGTAACCACCCTCGACCTCTCCCACGTCACGGAATTCGGATCATTCTGCTTCTCGAGTTGCAAATCGCTTAAGACCGTGAAACTTAACGCCACACTGAAAGATAATTTTGTCCAAGAAACTTACGAGTATTTCATGGAATGCCCTCTGCTTCAGGTGAAATACGTCAACAACAAATATGTAATCCCACAGGGATTTGTATTTGTCGACGTGAAGTAACCCCATTTTTTAACCACGCTAACTGAAATCATCATGATAAAGAAGATTTTCACTCTTGCGCTTACACTGTCGGCTATACTGATGGCGCAAAGCGCAACAGCAGAAACCAAACTCAAAATCAAGTCGGTGGACTTGACCATGCCCGTTCCAACCCCTGGCATGACACTCGAAGAGGCACGGGAGTTCAAGTTCACAAGTGCCAAGACTAAATACGGCGACCTCGCCCCATCGGGCGAAATCTCGATGTATGAAATCGACTGGTCCGGCGAATTTAAAGAGGACGACGAAGGCAACTGTTTCTTCAAGGACGGTCTTGAATACATCGCGCATGTCAAGTTTCTGATAAACTCTAACGGAAAATACACCACCGACTACGTTTTCAGCAACAATAACTACTACATCGACGGCACTCGCATCTCTGCCACCCTCAACGGAAAGAAGGCATCGGTGCTGACCAGCGCTCCTTATGTAATCCGCATCGACCAAACGATAAAGGTAGGCTCCGGTGGCGCAAACTCCGACCTTGCCAAAGCCAAGCAGCAACCCACCACCTACGAACTCAACAAGGATTCGTACCGCGCTTCGGCGTTGGCATATTCCACCAAAGAGGCCGACAACGACTGTCCCGACACCAATCCTCTTGACCTGATAGTGATCAACGACTCTTACGATGCATCATCTTCCAATATCAGTGGGCAGGCAGTAATGCGCGTTATCAAGGAGATTGTCGACACGTCAAACCCCAAGACTTGGACCTCAGTGGCAAGTGACATCACCAACACAATCGGCGGGCCATACAACATCCGCGAAGTCTGGCTGAGCGACAAAGTCGATGTCGAAACCTTCGTTCAGCAGATGTTTAACATGATAAGGACAAAATGCAGCAGCGACGACAAGCAAAAACTATATTACGTTTTGTGCAGCATGTTGTTCTACTCCACAAGGGCCACGTTGTTCATTCCCGAATCGGCCAAAGCGACATTGTTGGCACGCTTCAAAAAGCCGACCTGGAATTTCCATGTGCCTTTCACCATCAAGACCTACTCGGGCGATGTCTACGCAGCGCAGAAAGCCGGGGCACAGGCAGCCAAACCGTTCTGCTCTAACCACACGTTTACCGACAAGGTGATTGCCGCCGACAAGATTTACAAATACGGCACATGCAACACACCAAGCGTCTATTACTACTCATGCCGGATATGCGGACAATGCGAGCACAACACTGCGCACACCTTCTCTTTGGGCAACGC
>CAVAOU010000088.1:0-7129 GCA_963590085.1 Senegalimassilia sp.
AAGAAATACAATTACCTGAGCCGTCCGCGCCGCTTCGGCAAGTCGGTGCTTGTGGATACCCTACAAGCATATTTCGAAGGGAAGAAGGAACTCTTCGAGGGGCTACGCATCATGGACCTGGAGAAGAACTGGCCATGCCGTCCTGTCATCCGGCTGGACATGAGCCGTGGCGGGGCTACCGCTGCCGAGGTACGGGCTTATCTCGACCGGGCGTTTGAGCAATACGAAAAAGAGTACGGCATCTCCGTCAAGCCGACCGACTCTTTGGGAAACCGCTTCCACTCCATCATTGCCACCGCCTACGCGCAGACGGGGCTGCAGGTCGCCGTCCTCATCGACGAATACGACTCTCCGTTGCAACACTCGTGGAAGACTCCCGAACACGAGGGATGCACCGACGTTTACCGCAGTGTGTTCGCCATCCTGAAAGCCGACGACGAATACGAGAAGTTTGTATTCATCACAGGCATCACCAAATTTACGCAGATTTCGCTCTTCTCCGTGCTCAACAACATGAGCAACATCAGTTTTGACGCTCCCTACGCGTCGCTCTGCGGCATCACCAAGCAGGAAATCACCGACAATTTCATGCCGGAGATAGAGGCGACAGGGAAAAACAACGGATGGACGGTGGACGAAACCCTCGAGCAATTGAGAGCCAACTACGACGGCTATCATTTCAGCCGCAACAACATGGTTGACGTCTACAATCCTTTCAGCCTCATCAACGCGTTGGCAGACAAGGAAATAAAGAACTACTGGGCTTCGTCGGGCGCAACATCGCTGCTGACGAAGTTTGTAGACGACTTCGAGATTCGCCTGCAGGACTTCGACCACAGTTCCCTTTTGGGAAGAGTCGCCGAGACCTCCGACGTGACTGGCGGCGGAGCAGAATTGTTTCTCTACCAGTCGGGCTATCTCACCATCAAGGGATACACCAACGGCGTGTATTTTCTGGGAATTCCTAACCAGGAGGTGCGCCAGGCGCTCAACGAGATGGTTTTGCCAGCCCTTTCATTGCGCAAAGGCAATGAAATGCAATCCACGCAGGCATTCCTCTCCTACTATCTCAGCACCGGCAATCTGGCAGAGGCGAAGAAGTGCCTGAAGGCACTCATTGCCGACGTGCCCTACAGCAACAAGAAACTCGCCTCGATGGATATGGAGGAGCGCTACCGCCTGATTATGAGCACCATCTTCAATGCCATCGGATGCCGCGTGGAGGTGGAGCGCATGCTCTCCACGGGCAGAATCGACATGGTGGTTGAGATATACGGCTACGTCTACCTTATGGAGTTGAAACTCAGCAACAACGGTGGCTTGGCTGCCGCCGAAAAACAAATTCTTGAAAACCGCTACGCCGAGCCTTTCAAGGCCGACAAGCGGAAGGTGCATGCCCTTGCCGTGGAATTGAACGATATGGGCAAAGGCTTGATAGACTGGAAGGAAGTGAAGATATAATGGACAACGGCAGGGACGAAATACGGCTTACGGTGGTGGTGCCTTTCTTCAATGCGAGGCGGCACATCGGGGAGTGCGTCCATTCGCTGATGCGGCAGTCGCTGTCGCACGGCATCGAGTATGTGTTTGTCGACGACTGCTCGACCGACGGCTCTGCCGACGAGATTGCCGCCATCGTCAAGGCTTATCCGCAGCGCCACGCACAGGTGGTGATGCTGCACAACGACGAGAACCGCGGCAGCGCCTTCGCCCGCCAGCGGGGCATGGATGCCGCGCGGGGCGAGTTTGTGGTGCACTGCGACGCCGACGACTGGGTAGAGCCTGAGATGTATGCCAAGATGCTTCGCGTGGCCGACTCCACGGGCGCCGATGTGGTGTGCACGCCGTATGTCGTCGAGCGGGCCGCCGGCAAGCAGGAAACCGTCAGTTTTCCGTCGCTCGACTATCCCCAACTCAACGCCATGCCGCTCGACACCCTTCACTGCTCGCTGTGGAACAAGATTATCCGCCGCCGCGTAATCGAGGACAACGGCATCCGCTTCTTCGAAGGCGTGAACTGCTGGGAGGACCTCGGGCTGTGGTTCCGCATAGCCATCAGCACCCGCCGCATAGTGATCTACAACCGCCCGTTCTACCACTACCGCAAGGAGACCGCCGACTCCCTCTCCACGGAGAGCATGGCGCGCGTGCTTGCCGACCATCTGAAGTTTGCGGAGTGCATGGTGCAGTGGTTTGCCACAAAGCCGGAGCGCATGCGCCGCCGGTATGCGGAATTTATCAGTTTTGCCAAGTTCACGGCAAAAATCAAGATGCTGCGCGGGCGCCACTGCGACCTCGACCGCTGGAAGGCCACCTACCCGGAAACCAACAAGGGCATAATGGCTTACTGCAACATCCCCTACCTCTACCGCCTGTGCTTCTACCTCGCCGACCGCCTGCCGCGCTGGATGGTGAGGACGGCGTTTTTCCTCACTGGCAAACTGTAATACCGTCACTTTTTTGCAAAAAATCGCGCCAAAGGGTGAAAATGTGGCGCTAAATGCCTAAATTTGTGAAATGGCGATTAAAAACTAAAAAAGATTCACGTGGACACTATAGACTATAACTCCTTACATCTCACTCCCGAGCAGGAGGATCAGAACATTGAGAACGCGTTTCAGGACGTGCTCAACGGCTACCTGAAGAGCAATCACCGCAAGAAGGTGGAAATCATCAAGCGGGCATACGCCTTTGCCAAGGAAGCCCACAAGGGCATACGCCGGCGTTCGGGCGAGCCTTACATCCTTCACCCTATCGCGGTGGCGAAGATTGTGAGTCAGGAAATCGGCCTGGGCTCCACGTCGATCTGTGCGGCATTGCTCCACGATGTGGTGGAGGACACCGAATACACCGTAGAGGACATCGAGATGAATTTCGGCAAGAAGATTGCCGTGATTGTCGACGGCCTGACGAAAATTTCGGGAGGAATCTTCGGCGACAAGGCGTCGGCGCAGGCGGAGAACTTCCGCAAGTTGCTGCTCACCATGGCCGAGGACATCCGCGTGATCCTCATCAAGATGGCCGACCGCCTGCACAACATGCGCACCCTCGGCTCGATGCTCCCGAGCAAGCAGTACAAAATCGCCGGCGAAACGCTCTACATCTACGCGCCGCTGGCCCACCGCCTCGGCCTCTTTGCCATCAAGACGGAACTCGAGGACCTGAGTTTCAAGTACCAACACCCTGAGCAGTACCGCGAAATTACGGAGAAAATCGAGCAGAGCCGGAACAACCGCGAGGAGGCGTTCAAGGACTTTGCAGCGCCTATCCGCCAGAAACTCGACGCCATGGGTCTGCACTACACGCTGTCGACGCGCGTGAAGTCGGTCTACTCCATCTGGAACAAGATGGAAACCAAGCACGTGCCGTTTGAGGAGGTCTACGACCTCTACGCCGTGCGCATAGTGTTTGACTGCGACGAGAACGACAACGAGAAGACCATCTGCTGGGGCATCTACTCTGCCATCACCGACATCTACAGCCTCCACCCCACCCGCACCCGCGACTGGGTGAGCACGCCGAAGGCCAACGGCTACCGCGCTCTTCACCTCACGGTGATGGGCAACGACGGCAACTGGGTAGAGGTGCAGATACGCAGCCACAAGATGGACGACATCGCCGAGCGTGGCTTTGCCGCCCACTGGAAATACAAAATCGGGGAGAGCGACGAGGAGTCGGAACTCGAAACGTGGCTCAAAACCATCACCGACCTGCTCAAGGAGCCGGGTCCGAATGCGGTGGACTTCCTCGACACCATCAAACTCAACCTCTTCGCCACCGAGATTATCGTGTTCACCCCGAAGGGCGACCTCATCACGCTGCCTAAGGACGCCACGGTGCTCGACCTTGCCTACAATCTCCACTCCGAGATTGGCTCGCACGCCATCGCCGGCAAGGTGAACCACAAACTGGTGCCTATCTCCTACAAGTTGCAAAGCGGCGACCAGGTGGAGGTGCTCACCTCCAAGACCCAGCGCCCCGTGCCGGAGTGGCGGCAGTTTATCTGCACCGCCCGCGCCAAGACGCGCCTCGACGCGGCCTTGCGCAAGGAGCGGAAGTCGATTTCGGAGAAGGGCGAAAAGATGCTGAAGGCCGTGGTGAAAAACCTGCCGCTCGACGAATTTAACCGCGTGGTCACGAAGTTGATGGGTCACTACCATCTCACCACCCGCGAGGAACTCTACCTTGCCCTGGGCAACGGCGTAGCGGAGATTACCGACAACCTGGTGAAGAACCTCACCAAGAAGCAGAGCACCGGACTGCTCAACCGCCTGTGGCCGTTCAGCAAGAAGCAGAGCGCCGAGCCGGAGCCAGCGCCCGAGGAGAAGGCGGAGGAGGCTGCCGACGCCGCCGAGAAGCCGGAAATCGACACGAAGAAAGTCTACATGCTGCGCACCGTCAACGGCGTGCGCAACTACAAGATAGCGCCATGCTGCAACCCTATCCAGGGCGACGACGTGGTGGGATATATCGACGACAACCATGAGGTGGTGGTCCACAAGATGGACTGCGACGTGGCTACGCGCCTGAAGAGCAGTTACGGCAACCGCCTGGTGGCTACCCAATGGGAGGAGTCGCCGCTTGCCACAACCTTCCTCGCCACGCTCTCGGTGGCGGGCATCGACCGCATGGGCATCCTCCAGGAACTCATCCACGAGATTTCCATCAACATGGCCATCAACATACGCCAACTCAGCATCGAGGCCAACCAGGGGCTGTTTACGTGCATGCTCGTGGTGCGCGTCACCGATGCCGACGTGGTGAGCCAACTCTGCCGCCAGATCAAGAAAATCGACGGCGTGAAGTCGGCAGTGAGAACAAGTTAGTTACCCGTTTGTCATGAGTGATTTGAAGAAAATATTTGCAAGCAAGTTCTGGATCCACGTGGCGTTTTTCGCCGCGGCGGTTATCCTGATTCTCTATTTCGTGCCTGGCCGCGCCCACAAGAAGTATGCCTACGAGGTGGGCAAGCCATGGATGTCGGCCAACCTCTACGCGCCAGCGCAGATGACCATCGGCTACGACGCCGCCACGGAAAAGATGAAGCGCGACAGCATCCGCGCGCAGTTTGTGCCCTATTTCACTCACGACAAGACCGTAGAGGCCGAACTCCTGAAGAAAATCGAGGAGACGCCGCTGCTCTTCCGCCAAGAGGCGCGCGCCGCCGTGGAGACGGTGTTTGCCGACGGCATCGTGGACAACAACATCTACGACTCTATCCAGAGCGGCAAACTCACCAAGGTGCGCATCCTCGAGGGCAACGTGGCTAAGGACACCATCTCCACCGCCCGCATGCGCTCCGCCAAGCAGGCCTATGAATATGTGGACCAGCGCACCCACATGGCGCTGACCATGTCGACGGTCAACTTCAACACGCTGCTGCGGCCTAACTACGTGATGGACGTGGTCAACACCGAGAAGTCGTGGAAGAGCCAGTGCCAAACGGTGCTGGGTCTGCGGGTCATCGACAAGGGCGAGTCGATCATCTCGCGCGGCGAGAAGGTTACGGCGCAGGACGCCCTCGCCATCCAGGAATGCGAAAAGATTCTCCAACATGAGGAAAACACGGGCACCCACTACCCCATCGTGGGCTACACCGTAGCGGTGCTGGGCTTGCTGCTGCTGCTCTTCCTCTATCTCTACATCTACCGCCGCCAGACCATTCTGGAGGACAAGCGCAAACTCTGCTTCGTACTGTTCATGCTCACGGCCATGACCGTGGCGGGCTATGCGCTGATGCACCGCTTTGTCTATGTGCCGATGCTCATCCCCATCACGCTGATTCCCGTGGTGCTGGTCACCTTCTTCGACTCGCGCACGGCGTTCTTCGTGTCGGTGGTGCAGGTGCTGCTCTGCAGCCTTGTGGAGACGGGCGAGGCGCAACTCAACTTCATCATCCTCCACCTCGTGGCGTGCATCGTGGCTATCGACACCCTCCAGGAACTCACCAAGCGGTCGCAACTGCTGCGCACCGCCTTCTGTGTGCTGGTGGCGTACTCCGTGACCTACGCAGCCATGCGCATCATCGAGGACGGCAACGTCTCGCAGATACAGTGGCCAATACTGCTGTGCTTCGTCATCAACGCCGTACTCCTGTCGCTGGCGTATGTGATTATCTTCGTGTTTGAGAAGGTGTTCGGCTTCGTGTCGAAAGTCACGCTCGTCGAACTCTCGGACATCAACAACCCGCTTCTGCTCGAACTCTCGGAGAAGTGCCCGGGCACGTTCCAGCACTCGGTGCAGTTGTCCAACCTCGTGTCGGAGGCCGCCCGCGAAATCGGCGCCAACTCGCAGTTGGCGAGAGCGGGAGCGATGTACCACGACATCGGCAAGATGAACAACCCCGCCTTCTTCACCGAAAACCAGCACGACGTGAACCCCCACGAACTGCTCACGCCTGAGCAGAGCGCCAAGATAGTGATCCGCCACGTGACCGACGGCCTGCGCATCGCCGAAAAGGAGAAACTCCCCGCGGAGATACGCAACTTCATCATCGAGCACCACGGCAAGAGCGTTACGCGCTACTTCTACAACACCGCCTGCAACAACAACGGCGGCAACCCTGTCGACCCCGCGCCGTTCACCTATCCAGGCCCTAACCCGCGCAGCAAGGAGACGTCGCTGCTGATGATGGCCGATGCCACCGAAGCGGCGTCGCGCAGCCTCAAGGAGTACAACGACGAGACCATCTCCAACCTCGTGAACAAGATTATCGACGGACAGATAGCGCAAGGCCTGATGAAGGACTCCCCGCTGAGTTTCCGCGACGTGGAGACCGTAAAACGAGTGTTCATCGCCCGCCTCCGCACCATGTACCACACCCGCATCTCCTACCCCGAACTCAAAAAACCCGCCCAACCAGCGCAATAACCCCGCGAGCCCCACCAGAGGCACGCCCACGGGCGCAGCGAGTCTGCGAGGGGAGCGAGCCCCATCGGGGCGACATGTTTATAGCCCCTGGCTTCAGCCTGGGGATGGCCACCCACCAACCACATGCACCCCGTAGGCGGTGCCACAGGGGCGAAGATGTCGCTGCGGTGGCGTACTTACAGCACGCATATTTTTTGTGTGGATAGCCTTTGCCCCAGGCTAAAGCCGTGGGGTTTTGGAACATTGCGCCTCCCCGAGG
>CAVAOU010000089.1:0-6966 GCA_963590085.1 Senegalimassilia sp.
CGTATGGACCCACAAGGTCCTCGGTCTTTTGCTTTATCTGCCCGTTCTCGTCGGCGGGAATCAGTTCCGGACTGATTGGAGTGTCGATGATGTCGAGCAATGTGGCTTTCGAGGTCGCGTCGTCAAGACGGTTTGCCACCCACGAAACGAGGTGTTTGACCAGCGTTTTCGGCACACTTGTGTTGACTCCGTACATCGACATGTGGTCACCGTTGTAGGTTGCCCATCCCAATGCCAGTTCCGATAGGTCGCCCGTGCCGATAACCATACCGTTTGTCTGGTTGGCAATGTCCATCAGCAGTTGCGTGCGTTCGCGTGCTTGTGAGTTTTCGTATGTTACGTCGTGGACGTTGGCATCGTGGCAGATGTCTTTGAAATGCTGGATGCAGGCATCCTTAATTGAGATTTCGCGTATGGTTATGCCCAACGACTTCATCAATGTGATGGCGTTGGTGTAGGTGCGGTCGGTGGTGCCGAAGCCAGGCATCGTCACGCCGATGATGTCTTCGCGGCTCTTGCCGATTTTGTCGAATGTGCGCACTGCCACCAAGAGTGCGAGCGTAGAGT
This sequence comes from Senegalimassilia sp., assembly GCA_963590085.1. Taxonomy (GTDB): domain Bacteria; phylum Bacteroidota; class Bacteroidia; order Bacteroidales; family Muribaculaceae; genus Limisoma. The sequence goes on from CAVAOU010000089.1 coordinate 568, forward strand.
CCAGTCCACCTGAGATGCCTATTACTGCAGTCTTTGCGTGCGTGTGGACAAAGCGTTGCGCCAGGCCTGTGGTTTGTATTGAGAAGATTTCTTCGCAGCGTGCATCGAGTTCGGATCCTTTGGGCACAAATGGCAACGCATTGACTTTGCACGACAGTTCAAGGTCGGCGTTTGGAACATCCTTTGTCCTTACCACTTGCGTTTGCTGGCGGTGCATGCCGCGACTCTCAACAAACGTGGTGTTGACTTGGCGGTCGTTGCGCAGACTTTCTACGTCAATCTCGCCTATGGCCAATTGCTCGTCAATTGAGAACCGTTGACTTTCGGCAATGACGTTGCCCGCTTCGCAGATTGACGCGTCGCCGGCAAAAACCACATCGGTGGTCGATTCTCCAAAGCCGCACGACGAGAACACATAGCCCGCTATGCATCGAGCCGACTGTTGCTGGATAAGGCTTTGCAGATATGCGTGTTTGCCTACGCCGGCATTGTCGGCCGACATGTTGAACACAATCTCGGCCCCGGCAATCGCCAAAAACGAACTTGGCGGGATGGGTGCCCACAGATCTTCGCAAATTTCAACGCCGAAAGTGGTGCGCCCTGTGTTGAACAACAGATTCGTGCGCATTGGCACTGTCTGTCCACAAATCTCCACCTCGGTTTCCGGAATTTGGAGCGAAGACGCAAACCACCGCTTTTCGTAGAATTCTTTATAGTTGGGGAGGAATGTCTTGGGCACAACGCCAAGTATCTCTCCGCACTGAATGACTACGGCCGCGTTGATGAGTTGGCCGTTGTTGCGTACTGGCATACCCACTATCGAGACCAACGGAAGGTCTCGCGTATTGTAAAGAAGAGTCTGCAATGCCTTTTCGGCATTGTCCAGCAGGAGTGACTGTCCAAACAGGTCGCCGCAGGTGTAGCCGGTGATGCTCAGTTCGGGAAATATGATAATCTCAACATGCTTCTCGTTGGCAAGCGTTGTGAGTTTTACTATTTGTTCAACGTTATAGGAGCAGTCGGCAACTTTCACTTTTGGCACGGCTGCCGCCACTCTGACAAATCCGTATTTCATTCTAACAAATGTTTTCTTTCTTGTTTAAAATGCTTTTCTCAATGAAGAAGCGTGGTCGGTTCTTGACCTCTACGTAAATCTTCCCGATGTATTCGCCGATAATGCCCAGTGAGATAAGCACCAGCGAACCGATAAACCAGAACGACAGCATCAGCGATGTCCACCCTTTTATCGTGCTTCCGCCGAAGTAGGCGAGCAGGGTGTAGAGCGACACTGCAATCGTGGCAATCAGCATGATTATGCCCACGGTGAAGATGAGCCTAATGGGGCGGATGGAGAACGAGGTGATTCCGTTGACGGCAAAACTGAGCATCTTTTTCAGCGGATATTTCGATTCGCCTGCCATGCGCGCCTTGCGGTCGTAGGTCACGGTGTCGGTCTTGAAGCCAATCAGCGGCACAATGCCTCGGATAAATAGGTTGCGCTCGGGGAATTCTAACAGTTTCTCTACTGCACGTCGGCTCATCAGGCGATAGTCTGCGTGGTTGTAGACCGTCTTTGCGCCGAGCGAGTTCATGAGTTTGTAGAACATCAGTGCGGAATTCTTCTTGAAGAAGGTGTCTGTCTCGCGGGAAGCGCGCACGCCGTAGACAATGTCGGCTCCGGCAGTGAATTTGTCGACCATCGATTCAATCACGTTGACATCGTCTTGAAGGTCGGCGTCGATTGAAATCGTTGCGTCGCAAAACTGCGCTGCGGTGGAAAGTCCTGCAATCAAGGCGTTCTGGTGCCCTACGTTGCCTGTCAGTTTCACTCCGCAGATTTGCTCGTTGCTCGTTGCGTGACGCGATATGATATTCCAAGTGTTGTCCTTGCTTCCGTCGTCAACAAGAATGATGCGGCTGTCGGGCGAGATTTTTTCTTTGCCGACCAAGCCGTCGATCACAGCCGTGAGTTGGCGCACTGTGACGTCGAGCATTTCTTGCTCATTGTAGCAAGGCACAACTATGCCTAAAACGGGAGATGCCATAATAAATAATTTATTCACAAAAGTAACAAAATAATTGGATTATCGTTAACGTAATCGTAATCTTTGTTGCCATTGCAAATGTTACATGATTGTAATGGTTCTGTTATATTGGGTGTGGCTAGTTGGCGTATCTTTGTGTTACGAAATAGAACTTTATTTAGGAATTAAAAAATAATAGGTGTAAGTTTTATTAATAATACTATGTCTTTCTAACCAACGTAATATCTGGAAAATACAAAAGAGGCTTCCTCGTTGATGGAAGCCTCTTTGCTATTTGTTGGTGTTCATCAGTTCAAACATCCGGTCGCGGTCTTTGATGTAGATGTTGGCGTTGTCGAAGTCGAGATAGTTCTGCTCTTTGAGTTCGCTGAGCGTGTTCATAAACGAACTGCGCTGGATGCCGAGCATCGTGTACATGTCCTTGTGCTTGCTGTGGATGGTGATGTCGGTGGCGCCGCGATAGGTGAGCGACGTAATCCAGAAAGCCAGTCGCTCGGCTATGCTTCCCGAGGTCAGCGACAGGACGGCCTCCATCGGTGTCTGCGAGTTGCGCGACAGGTAGTTGAGCATGTTGAAGAGAAACACGGAGTCGGATTTCAGAATCTTCAGATAGTCGGCTTTCTCAATCTGGAGTATGCCGGCATCGGGGGCGGCGTAGACGTTGTAGGGATACGCCGTGGTCTTGCCGAAGAGGTATTCGGCACCAATCACGTTAGGGCCAGATATGGTTTCCGAAACACGTATGCGGTTGTTGCCGTTGTATATCTCTATGCGCGCCTTGCCGGAAATGAGAAATTTCAATTGCTGGCAACTGTCGTTGATGGAAATGAATTTCTCATTGTTGAGGTATTTCAAGAAATTGAATTTTATCTTTTCAATAAGTTCTGAAATTCGTGAATGACTAACCCCTTGAAACAACGGGAGGTCCATCAAAATTTCATACATACTATTCATAAAAATACTCTATTTGGTTTCTGTCAATGCAAATGTAGAGATTTTTTTAAATTAACTTAAAGCCTTGAGTGTGAAAACACGTTGTTTTGCGCTCGTTTTTTGGTTAATAATACTTAACCGGCAAACGGATTGTTGATTAAGACATTAAAAATGTTCTTTAAGGGCGCATTCAACTTGAACTGCTTTGAATAATGCTCCGCCTAAAGTATCTTTGCACGCGGAAATGAAAAGGTTAATAAATCAAGTTATAACTATAGTCTTACGTGCGCTTGCTGCAGTCATCATTTTTGCGCTATGTTGCGTCTCTGCCGATGCGGCGGAGCAAAACGACAGCGTGAAGTATCGCTATGTGCCTTTGACTCAGGAGGAGATCAACAGCCTTATCCCTGAAGATTTGTTGCCGTCGCAAACCGACACCGTTGTTGTGGAGCAAACTCAGAACGTGCCGTCGGGACCGTTCACGGCAATACTCAAGCGCGACAACAAATTTTTGCGCTATCTCGACCAGTTGGCTACGGGCAACAAGGACCGCTCTTTCGAAAAGCGGTTCGATGTCAATTTCATCGTGATGCCTTCCTATACGCGAGAGGGCAGTTTCGGCATTGGCGGCGGCGCTACGGGGCTTTATCGGTTGGACAGAACTGACTCGATAATGCAGCCGTCCGACATAACGGTTATCGGAAATATTACATTAAACGGTTTTGCTTCGCTCACGGCGAGCGGCAATATCCATTTTCCAGGCCGTAGACTGAGGTATTCCTATAAGTTGGAATACACATATTCGCCCCTGAATTTCTGGGGCATCTCAAGGGAGGCTTGTGGTACGAACGCTCAGATTAAGTACACGAAGAGCCAACTGAAATACACGTCGGATTTGGTGTATCGCCTGTCGTCGCATTTTAATGTCGGAGCGCTGCTCGACCTTACTTATAGTCATGTCATTAAAATCGACAATGCAGACTATCTTGAGGGGCAGGACCGCACGCATTATTTCACTACCGTGGGCGCTGTTGTGCAGTTCGACACCCGCGACTTTATTCTGCAGCCACGGCGCGGCATGAACTTGATGCTGCGGTTCGGTTGCCGTCCGCAATTCTTGGGCACATACAACAGGTCGCTGTTTAACGGCAGCATCACTTATAACTACTATCAGCCGTTATGGAAAGGATGCCTGCTGGCGCTCGATGCCTATGCCAGCGTCAACAGCAAGGAGTCGCCGTGGGCTCTGCGTGAGGCTCTCGGCTCGGGTGGCATAAGGATGCGTGGCTATTATTCAGGCAGGTATATCGACAATGATTTTGCTTCCGTTCAGGCGGAGTTGCGCCAGCACTTGGTCTCGCGTCTGGGCGTCGCTGTTTGGGGCGGGGTGGGTAACGTGTTCCCGTCAATCGGCAGGTTCCGTTCTCGCGACTTGTTGGTGAATGGCGGCATCGGCCTTCGTATTGAAATGAAGCACAATGTGAACGGCCGCATCGATTTCGGCATCGGCCGCAACACCTGCGGATTTGTCTTTGCAATAGGGGAGGCGTTTTAGCCAGTAGCGTCAGTCGACGGTCGACTCTACGCATCCCTGGGCGAAGCGTGTCGTGATGCGGTCGCCTGAGTGCAACTCTTCGGCCGATGTTATGGCGTGCCCGTTTTTGATGGTCAGCGAATATCCGCGTTGGAGCACTCGCTCCGGCGACAGCAGTTCCACTTGTTTCTCGAGACTTGCAAGCCGTTGGCGCTCTGTGTCCATCTTCTGGTGGAAGAGGAGCGAAATGCGTTGTCCGGTGAACGACAAGTCTTTGCTGGCGGCGTCGATGCGTCTTGCGGCATTCATCGGGATGGCTGCAGTGAGTTGCTGGAGCCGTGAGCGGTTACGCACAATGATGTTTTCTGCCATCAGGGGAATGCTGCTCGAATAGTACGACATCTGTTTCTGTGACTCATACACGATGCGTGTGGCAATGTCTACGACTTGGCTGGTAAGCGAATTTACGTAGTCGAGCGCCGCAGTGCCTTTGCTGATAAGCCATTCGGCTGCGGCTGTAGGTGTCTTTACGCGGATGTTGGCTACGGAGTCGACCACGGTGTTGTCGCGGTCGTGGCCAATGCCGCTGATTACGGGCAGCGGAAATTGTGCAATGTTGGCGGCAAGGTCGTAGTTGTCGAAGGAGTTGAGGTCGCTTGTTGCGCCGCCTCCGCGGATTATTACCACGCCGTCAAACAAATCCTGATGCTCGTTGATGCGCTCCAATGCGGCGATGACCGACGGGACGGTGCTTTGCCCCTGCATTACGGCAGGAAAAAGGCAGGTGTAGAACTGCAATCCCCACGAGTTGTTGTGCAGTTGGTTTATAAAGTCGCCGTATCCAGCGGCTCCAGGCGCGGAAATCACTGCTATGCGTTGCGGCACGTCGCACCATTCCAATTGTTTGTTGAGGTCGATGATGCCTTCGCTTTTCAGCCGGTTGAGTATCTCAAGCCGTTGGCGTGCCATGTCGCCGAGGGTGTAGGTGGGGTTGATGTCGGTTATTACAATCGACAGGCCGTACTGCTCGTGGAAATTGGCGCTCACTTCCACCATGACGTTCAGTCCGTTGCCGAATCCCTGGCCTGTTGCCGACTCAAACGAGTGGCGGAGCGTAGTGAAGCGGTTGGCCCAGATTATGCCGCGCGTCTTTGCCAGCGTGCGGCCGGATGCTGGGTCCTTCTGCACGAGTTCCATATAGCAGTGTCCGCCGCTTTGGCGCACATCGCTCGTCTCTGCCACAACCCAGCAGCGCTGCACTGTGGCATTCTGCAGCAGCCGACCAATGCGACGGTTGAATTCCAATAAACTGATAGCACTTTCCGCCATAATCTTCAAAAAACAAATTTCTTCATTACAAACTTACATAAATTTTGCCGTACGGCAATGATAAATATTCTGCACCAAATTTTTTATCGGGCAATCTCCGCTGAAACACAGATGATTGCTTAAACTGTGAAAATATTTTCAGAAAAAACCTTCAAAAAAATTTTGTGGAATGAAACTAAACGCATAACTTTGCATTCGCAAAAGCAAAACAACAGACCACTGGAGAGGTGGGTGAGTGGCTGAAACCAACAGTTTGCTAAACTGTCGTAGGGGTTATTCTCTACCACGAGTTCGAATCTCGTCCTCTCCGCGGAAGATACAGAAAATCTTTTGGCTTTGGCCAATTGAATTTTCGGAGAGATGGCAGAGTGGTCGATTGCGGCGGTCTTGAAAACCGTTGAGGGTCAAACCTCCGGGGGTTCGAATCCCTCTCTCTCCGCCCAAGAATGCGTTTTACAACGTCATTTAGGCTTAAATCGCTGATTATTTGGAACTTTTCCGATAGTCAGCGATTTCTTTATGTATCATATAATGTATTTGAATTTATTGGAATAAGTA
>CAVAOU010000090.1:0-6955 GCA_963590085.1 Senegalimassilia sp.
TATTCCAGATAGTCCTTGAGCACTGGCAGACTGATGGAATCGCCCGTCGACTTGACCATGTGCTGCAGTCGGGTCTGCGACGTTGGTTGCATCACACTGTCGGCAAGTTTCCTCGCCAAAAACCTGAACACGCGGGCATTGCGGATGCCATTGCGCTCCACAATGTCGCCTATCAGGATTTTCTGGTAAAGGCCGTTAAGATATTCTCGTTTGTCCGTCTGGTCGAACGACTCGGCTATACCGCCTTCATAGAAATAGGCGTCGAACGATTTCGACACGAGCGATTTTTCCGTCTGGCTATACTCCCAGTTAGCGCCGAGAGCAATGCCATGATAAGCAAGATATTCACGGAACGAAAACGGAAACACCTCGCGGGCAATATACCGTCCGCCAAGAGTCGAGGCAATCTCGCGGCTCAGCATCTTGGCATTGCTTCCGGTAACCATCACCCGGTATTTTGAGTCAGCAAGCCGCCGGGCAAATTTTTCCCACCCCTCGATGTTCTGGATTTCGTCCAGATAAACCAGCGGTTGAAGGCCAGGATACAGTTCAGCATAGGCATCCAGCACGACGCCAAGTTCCTCCGCCTTAAGATACGACAAGCGTTCATCCTCAAAATTTATGTATAGGATATTGTCGGCTGTGGCCTTGCCTGCCTCAATGCGCTGCTGGATATCCTGATAAAGCAGATACGACTTACCCGCACGGCGCAGTCCCACAAGCACATAATTGGAATTGTCGCCGAAAACCATGTTGCGCCTCACAAGCGGGTAGCCAGGTATCGCCACCTGCTTTTCCATGATGATGTTTTTGACTACTTGCTTATCCATCTTTCAAGAAATTTATAAAGTATACTTTGCAAATTTAGAGAAATTTTTGAAAGTATACTTTATAATTTTCTGATATTTTGCATAAAAAAACTCCACCGGGGTGCGGTGGAGTCCTTTCATTTAACGATTTTGCTTCTAAAGCACTTGGTCTACTGTCCAGGCGAAGGCACGAAGGCCGAGTTGCGGGCTCTCGCCGTCGATGGCGCGCAAGCGGTTGAGCAAATCCTCAACCTTGTGGTCGTCGACCACGGTGAGCATCGCGCCGTTGAGCGTTGGCCAGGCATGGGAGCCGAGGTGCGGCTCGCCGCCCTTGTGGCCGGCACCAATCACCGACGGCCACCCGGTGTAGCCCTTGATGTCGAGTTGGCGCATGGCGCTGAGCACATCTTCTTCGTGCGCCTGGTTATAGGCTATAAATACTGCTTTCATCGGTTATGCTTGTTTTAATGTTTTCATTTCTTTTTTGCGGGCACGCTTGATGCCTATGCGGGCAAACACGCTGTAGAGCGTCGGGATGATGAGGAGGGTGATGAGCGTGGAGAACGACAAACCGAATGCCACCGTCATACCCAGCGCGCGCCACATCTCGGCGCCTTCGCCCTGCCCCACTGCCATCGGCACCATACCGATCACGGTGGTGAGTGTGGTCATCAAGATTGGGCGCAGACGCGAGCGGCCGGAAGTGACCACGGCGTTGACCAATCCCAGTCCGCGCTCACGGCAGAGCATGATGTAGTCGATGAGCACGATACCGTTGTTCACCACAATACCGATAAGCATCAGGATGCCGAGCAGCGCCATCACGCTCATCGGGGTGTTGGTCACATAGAGACCGAAGAGCACGCCCGTTACGGCAAACGGGATGGAGAACATGATGACAAACGGGTAGGTCAGCGACTCAAACTGCGATGCCATGATGATGAACACGAGGATGATGATGAGTCCCATGAGCATAATCATGTCGGAGAAGGTGTCCTGCTGGTCCTCAAATGTGCCGCCAAACTGCCATGAGAAGTCGGACGGCATCTCGGTGTTGTCCATCACGCTGGTTGCCGCAGTGACCACATCGGAGAGGGCGTAGCCCTGAGCCACGACGCACTTCACTGTGATTACGCGTTCACGGTCGCGGCGCTCGATGGTTGGCGGCGTCTGCGACTCTACAACCTTGCCGAGGTCGCGGATCTTGATGCCATTGCCGGCGGAGTTGTAGATGGTGATATTCTCGATATCCTCAACCGACTGGCGGAACTGCTTGTCGTAGCGCACGCGGATGTCGTATTCGTCGCCGTCCTCACGGAACTGCGTGGATACGCTACCGTTCACACGGTTGCGCAGATAGGCGGCTGCGGTCTGCATGTTGAGCCCGTTGATGGCGAGTTTCTCGCGGTCGAAGTCCACACGGTATTCTGGAGTGTACTCGTCACGACTGATGTCGACCTGCGAGCAGCAGTCCTTGTTGCGCATCTTCTGCGCCACCTCGGAGGCTATGCGGTCGGAGGTAGTGAAGTCGTAGCCGTAGATCTCGATGTCGACGGCTGCCTCGCCGCCCACACCGCTCTGTCCGCCGCCCGCAGCCACGTTGAAGGTGCGGATTTCGGGATAGTCGGCAAGATCCTTACGGATGGCGTCGCAAATCTCGTTGAGCGAGCGTTTGCGCTCGGTGGAGCGCACGGTCTGGATGTTGAACGAGAGGATGTTGTTGCCGTTGTCCGACATGTTGCCGAAGATGTTGTCCTCGCCTGCCTGACCCTCGGAGAAGTTGACGGTCTTCACCTCTGGACAGTTTTTCTTCAACTGCTCATAGATGCGAAAACCGAGGTCGCGCGTCACCTCCTGACGGGTGCCCGTAGGGAGTTTCACGGTGATGCTGATACGCGAGTTGTCCTGCTGCGGGAAAAACTCGGTCTTGATCTGCGGCGCAAGCACCACTATCGAACCGATAAACAGGGCTATGATGATGAGCAGCGTGAGCCAGCGGTGGCGGAGCGCCACGCGCAGCAGCCACGCATAGCCGTCGGTAACTTTCTTGAGGAAATGGTCGAAGGGGTTCGATACCATCTTCTGGAAGATGTTGTATTTCTTGTTCAGGCGGAGCATCAGCGAGCAGAGCGTTGGCGTAAGGGTGATGGCACCGATGGTCGACACGGACAGGATGATGGTAACCATCCATCCCAACTGCTTGAACATGATGCCCGCCATACCGCTAATCATGGTCAGCGGCAGGAACACGGCAATGGTGGTGAGCGTCGACGCGATTACGGAGATAGCCACCTCGTTGGTGGCAAACATGGCGGCCTGACGCGGTCGGCTGCCGCGCTCAATGTGGGTGGTGATGTTCTCGAGCACCACTATGGCGTTGTCCACCACCATACCGATGGCTATGGAGAGCGCACTCATGGAGATGATGTTCATCGTGTTGCCCGTGGCAAGCAGATAGATGAGCGCCGAGAGCAACGATATAGGGATGGTGAGCACAATCACGAAGGTGGCGCGCCAGCGGCCGAGGAAGAGGAGCACCACGAGGCTAACGATGAGCATCGTGATGAGGATGGTTTCCTTGAGCGACTCGATGGTGTTGACGATATAGTCGGAGGTGTCGACAATAAGGCCGATATGCACATCGGACGGCAGGTTTTTCTGAATCTGCACGAGGCGTGCCTTCACGGAGTTGGAGATTTCAACCGAGTTGGCGCCCGACTGCTTCTGCACGATGATCATGCCGCCGAGGTCGCCATTGGTGTAGGCTTCTTCGGCACGCTCCTGCGGGGCGTCGTCGATGTGGGCCACGTCGCGCAGATAAACTGGCGTGCCGCTATAGGTGCCCACCACGAGGTTGAGCATCTCTTCCTTGTCGACAAACTCTTTCTGCACGCGCATCGAGTAGACGTTCGAGCCGATGTCGATGGAGCCGGCCGGCACATTGAGGTTTTCGGCGGCGAGCACAGAACTGATGGCTTCGATGCTGAGCCCGTAGGCTTCAAGTTTGTATGGGTCGCAGAGCACCTGGATTTCGCGGTCGGGAATACCGGAAATCGACACGGAACCTACGCCCGAAACGCGCGCCAGCGGCGTTGCCACCTGGTCGTCAAGAATCTTGTAGAGGCCCGTCATACTCTCCTTCGCCGACACGGAAAGGATGAGGATAGGGATATCGTCGGTGCCAAACTTGAAGAGCACTGGCTTGTTGGCTCCGTCAGGGAGCGTGGTCACCTGGTCGAGTTTGTCGCGCACGTCGTTGGTGGCTACGTCGATGTCGGTGCCGTATTCAAATTCGAGGGTGATGATCGACACATTCTCCTTGGAGTCGGAGGTGATGTGCTTCAGGTCGCTCACACCGTTGAGGGTGTTCTCGAGCGGACGGGTCACGTTGGTCTCGATGTCCTCGGCGCTTGCACCGGAATAGGTGGTCATCACCATGATGGAGTTGGTCTCGATGTTCGGGTAGAGGTCGATGCTCAGCCGCGTAAGCGAGAACAAGCCGAAGATGGCGATGCCGAGGAAAATCAGTATTGTGGTGATTGGCCGTTTCACGGCCGTCTGATACAGACTCATTGCTTAGTTATTGAGGGATGGGTTATTTCTTTACGATGCTGACTTTCGAGCCGTTTTTCAACTTGGTCTGTCCAGCCACCACTACGGTTTCGTCGCGGTTGATGCCGCTCACAATCTCATACTCTGTACCGAGGCGCTGTCCGAGTTCCACCTTGCGGTATTCGGCCTTGCCGTCCTTGACCACATAGACATAGCGGTCGCCCGAGCCCACGAGTTTCTGCACGGCGCGGTCGGGCACCACCACGCGCATCGCTGTGCCGTGGTTAATCGTGGCGCGGGCATACATTCCCGGACGCACACGCTCGTCGTTGTTGGCCACGAGGAGTTCGACGGTGAAGGTGCGGCTCGACGGGTCGACTGTAGGATAGATAATGTTAACCTTGCCGGTAAACACTTCATCGCCGTAGACGTCGAGGGTGAAGTCTACGTTCATGCCCTTCTTGATTTTAGTGAACAGTGATTCCGACACGTTGACCTTCATCTTCACCGGACGGATTTTCTCCACCACGAAGATAGGGTTTGTGCCGCTGTACATGTCGCCGCTGTCGTAGTTGCGCGCCGACACGATGCCGCTGATCGGGCTGATGAGGCGGGTATTCTCCACAAGGTTCTCATAGTTGCGGCGCGAAATGTCGTAGGCGGTCTGCTTGGCGTCGAGTTCCGACTTCGAGCATCCGCCAATCTTATAGAGTTCGTTCACACGATCGTATTCAATCTTGTTGTTTTCCATCTGCAGGCGCACCTGGTCGAGGTTAGCAGGGTCCATATCGGCAAGTTTCTGTCCTGCCGACACGTGTTGGCCCACCTCAACGTAGACCTTGCGGATGCGCGCCGCCGACTGCGGGGCGATGTTGTTGGTCACGTCGGCCTCAACGGTGCCGGTAAACGTGTTCACCTGGCTGACCTCGCGGTAGTCGGTCTTCGCCACTTCCACCTTTACAGCCTCTTCTTTGTCGTTCTGCTCCTCGCTTGTCTTGTTGCCGCCGGAGCATGCGGTCAGGGCAAGCGCCAGGGCTGCCGACATTGCGATAGTGCTTATTGATTTAATATTCATTGGGGTATGGTTTTTATTGTTCGGTTGTGTATTCCGTTCCGAGGGTCTCGTCGAGTTGCGCCTTTGCCACAAGGAAGGTGTAGATGGCCTGACTGCTGTTGAGTTGCGACTGCGTCAGCGCCAGTTGGGAGTCGTTGACCTCAAGCAGTGTGCCGGCTCCGGTGTCGTAGCGCTTCACGGCAATGTCGTAGCCCTTGCGCGCCTGCGCCACACTCTTCTCTGACGACTGGTACTGCTGGATGCTTGTGCGCATCTGGTCCACATACTGGCGTATGCCCACCATGAGGTTACGCTCGGTGTTGAGCCGGTTGAGTTGCAGTTGGTTAATCTGCACGTTTGTCTGCTTCAGGGTGCTGTAGCGGGAGCCGCCCGAGAAAATCGGGATGGTGAGCGTAATGCCGACCGTGGAGTATGGGTTCCATTTATAGTCCTTGAACTTGAAGTCGTCCGACATGGCGCTCCACTGATAGGCAAACGACAGGTTGAGCGTAGGATAGTAGGCTGCCTTCGCCACGTCGCGGGTCTTCTGCAACTGTGTCTGCTGAAGGTCGAGTTGGCGTAGGTCGGAGTTGCCGGCGAGCATCGTGGTGTCGATGCGCATATAGTCGGCGCAGAGTTTGTCGGCATAGTCGTCGAGCGAGCCTACGCAGTCAATGTCTGTGTCGAGATCCATGCCGGTGAGAGCCTTGAGACGCCACTTGGCAAGCACGATGGAGTTTTCGGCGTCGAGCAGACTCGGCTCCACATTTTTCACCGCCACGTCGGCGCGGATAAGGTCGTACTCCGACGACAGTCCTTGACCGTATTTCTGCTCAATGTCGGTGTATTTCTTCTTGGCGTTGTCGTAGTTCTCCTGGAGAGCGTTGTGGCTTGCCTGGGCAAGCAGCACGGCATAGTAGGCCTGACGCACCTGCGACACCATCGACTGGCGCGACTGGCGCGACTTTTCCACCGCCAGTTCCACCTCGTCCGACGAGATGCTCAACTGTTTCCACAACTGGGCATTGATCAGCGGCAGTGCCAGCGAGAAGCCTGCCGACCATGTGTTGTTGAGGCCCACCTCAATGCCGTCGCTAAACGCCGATGCCGAGCCGTCGTCGCTTCCGCCCATGCCACCCATGTCGCCCATATACATCACCTGCTTCTTCAGCGTGCGGTCGTAGCCCGCCGAAAAGTTTACCTGTGGCATAAGGTTGGACAGGGTGCCTTTCTTGGCATATTCCTGTTTCGTGATTTCGCTGTCGGCAACACGCACCGTGGGGTTTTCCGACAAGGCAACGCGCACGGCGTCGTCGAGGGTCAGCGTTACGGCAGCATGCGCCGAGGTCGCAACCATCGACATCAAGCCTGCCAAAGCAATAGACCTGAATGATTTTCTCATCAAAGTAAAAAATAGTTAGAGTATAAAAAAAGAGGAAACCGACTTCTGTCGATTTCCTCCTGGTGGGTGTTGAGGGATTCGAACCCCCGACCCTCTGCTTGTAAGGCAGATGCTCTGAACCAGCTGAGCTAAACACCC
>CAVAOU010000091.1:0-6918 GCA_963590085.1 Senegalimassilia sp.
GTAGAAGAATCTTTTGAGGGAAACGTATTGGTTTTGCGTGTCCCTTCCGACTTCTACGCTCAAATTCTTGAGAGCCGTTACTTGAATTTGCTGAAAGCCGGTCTGCATAAAGTGTATGGTAATAACGTTATATTGAAATATTCATATGACGTTGTGAAAGATGTTGCTGATACGCACGTCATCACTGAGCCTGTACACAAAAGTCCCGCGGTTCGTGCTATGAATCCTTTTGTTCAGGATACAATAACCGACCTGGCATTAGACCCGCAACTCAATCCGATTTACACTTTTGAAAATTATTGCGAAAGCCAAAGCAACAAGTTGGCTTTTACCATAGCAAATGCAATTGTGTCACATCCTGAGAAGCAAACCTTCAACCCGATGTTTATTTTCGGTCCGACGGGTGTGGGAAAAACCCACTTGATTCAGGCCATAGGTCTTGGAATGAAGGAAGCCAACCCGAGCACAAGGGTGCTTTACCTTAGTGCTCGTACATTTGAGTCGCAATACACCACTGCGGTAAGAAACAACAAGGTCAATGACTTTATCAGTTTCTACCAAAGCATCGATATGCTCATAATGGATGATGTGCAGGAGTTTGCCGGAAAGACCGCTACTCAGAACACATTCTTCCATATCTTTAACCACTTGCACAACAACTCCAAGCATCTGATTTTGTCATGCGACTGTCCTCCATCGGAATTGGACGGTATGGAGCCACGTTTGTTGTCGCGTTTCAAATGGGGTATGACAGTTGAATTGTCGAGCCCAGACTATGAATTGCGTAAGAGTGTGTTCAAGAGAAAGGCGTCGCAGGCTGGTGTTGTTGTCCCAGAAGACATTGTTGACTATGTTGCAGAGAATGTCAAGGATAATGTCCGTGAAATCGAGGGCGTGTTTGTATCATTGCTGGCTCATTCAACGGCGTTGAATCAACCTTTGACAATCGACTTGGCAAGAAGTGTCTTGTCCAACTCGGTCAAAATCAACCGTCGTCAAGTCACATTTGATGTCATTGCAGATGCTGTATGTTCGCAGTATAATATCGACAAGGATATGCTCTACGGCAAGTCGCGCAAGCGTGAGGTGGCAGATGCCCGTCAACTTGTGATGATGTTGGCAAAGAAGCATGCTAAAATGTCGTCTACCAATATCGGCAGAAAGTTGAACCGTAACCACGCAACTGTACTTTATGCTTGCAAAACGATTGAGGAGCGCGTTTCGGTAGAGAAAGAATTTGGCCAGTTTGTCAGCCAGATTGAAGCAAAGTTGAATTAGAGAATATTAATTCGCCACTAATAATTATCAAGGTTTAAATTAAGAGGCTCGCACGGGTATCCGTTGCGAGCCTCTTTGCATCGTAGAATGTGTGAATTTGGACTGCTCTTTTATTTGCTCCAGAATGCGCGGGTGAATAGGATTATAACTGCTGAAAATTCCAGACGGCCAACAAGCATCAACAGCGAAAGCACCCATTTGCCAAGGGGATTTATGTCGGCAAATGATTCACCCGTAAAGCCGTATCCCAATCCGTTGTTGCTTAAGCACGACATTGAGGCGAAAATAGAGTCAAACAGGTTGACGCCCGACAGCGCAAGTAAAAATGACCCTACAAACAGGCAAAGGGCAAACAACATAAGGAATGCGCCTACTTTTGCTGTCATGTCGCCCGACAGAATTTTCCCGTTTACACGCACTGGTGAGATGGTGTTTGGAAAGAGAATGCGGTGCATCTCGTTCTTGAGATTCTTCACAATCAGTACAATTCGGTCAATCTTCACACCACCAGTGGTCGATCCTGCACATGCGCCAGTCATCATCAGTGCAATTACAATGATAATTGAACCGTGTTGCCACAAATTGATGTCAGTTGCATTGAATCCTGACGACGTTATGGCCGACACTGTCTGGAATGGCACATCGGCAAGCAGATTCTGCCAGGACTCATCTCCAGCCATATATTCAATGATGCCGATTGCCACCATTGAGAATAATACAATCTTTATATACCATCGGGTGACGTCGTTTTTCAGAAGACTCTTGAAATCGCCTTTGATGATGCGGTAAATCAGACTGAAACTAATGCCCGCAACAAGCATGAATACCGTCATCACGATCTTCACATAGGTGGATCCGTAGAATGCCACGCTATCGTCGTGTGGCGCAAAGCCGCCTGTCGCTATTGCTGAAAATCCATAACAAACGGCGTCAAAAAGGTTCATTGGACCCAACCAAAGGAGCAGCACCAATGCTATTGTCAGCGATAGATAGATTGCCCACAATGTCTTTGCTGTGTTACTGATGCGAGGACGTATCTTTTCGTGGGTTAGCCCCGTTACTTCGGCATTAAACAACTGTAGACCGCTCTGTTTGTTGAGCATAGGTATGACTGCCAACGTGAAAAGGATGATACCCATACCGCCGATGAAGTGGGTTACGGCGCGCCATAGCAAGATGCCGTGCGATTGGCTGTCGACTGATGTCATGATCGTCGCTCCAGTAGTGGTCAAGCCCGACATTGTTTCGAAAAACGCATCAGCCACAGGAAGCCCACATGGCTCGAATAGGAACGGAATCATTCCGAAGATTGAGAAAATTAACCATGTTAGGGATGTAAGGAGAAATCCTTCACGCCGTCCCATATCGCGATTACGAATGGGGGCAACAAAGCCGATAGTGCCGACTCCAGCTGTTATGGCTATGGCATAAACAAAACTCCACATGGCCTCTGTCTCGCCGTATGCTATGCTGACAAACAGCGACGGAAGCATAAAGACAGCCTCAATCAAGAGCAGAAGTCCAAGCAGTTTTGCTACGACGCCAAAGTTTATTCTGTTTTTTGCGAATACCATTGTTATCTATCAATGAAACATCTTTTCGATTTTGTGGATTGCACCTGAAAGGCAGAACACCAGCACCCTGTCGCCTGGCTCTATCTTGGTAGAACCGTTTACGAGCATTCCTTTGCCGTCCCGGATAAGCCCGCCAATTGTCATGTCGTGCGACAGTTTCAAATCTTTTACCGGTGCTTTGGTAATCTTGGATTTCTCACTTGCGGTAATTTCAGCCACCTCGGCATCGGTCAACGCCAGACACTTTGCATTTGATGAGTCGAAGTCGAGCAGAATCTGGAAAATCTTGCTTGATGCCAGCAGTTTCTTGTTGATTACAGTGCCGATATTCAGGTTATCGGCTTCTGCAATAAACTGGATATTTTCTACTTCTGCAATAGACTTCCACACGCCGAACTCTTTTGCTGTGAGGCATGCTAAGATATTGGTTTCCGAGCTGTCGGTCAAGGCGATAAATGCATCATAATCGGCAATTCCTTCCTCTCGGAGCAGATCGATGTCGCGGGCATCCCCGTTGACCACGGAGCAGTTGGCAGGAATCTTCTCCACAAGTTTGTAGCATTTCTCTCGGTCGTTTTCGATAAATTTGATTTTATACGAATCATCGAGCATATTTGCCAATTGTATGCCGATGCGGCTGCCGCCCATAATGAGAATCTTTTTGATTGTCTTGGTGCGCTTGCCGCATATTTCCATAATGTAGTCGATGCTGTCTCGGCGGAACAAGAAATAAACAATGTCGTTGAGTTCCAGGTGGTCATCGCCTCGAGGAATAATCGTCTCGTGGCGACGACGAATGGCGCAAATGTGGAATGGGTGGCCTTCCATTGCCAAATCCTTGATTTTCATCCCAATGATTTGAGTCTGTTCTCGCAGTTTTATGCCGCTTAGGATAAGCTCACTATTGTAGAGTTCAAACCAATTGCGTACCCACGAATGTTTCAATGCGCTGATAATCTCAAGCGATGCAAAATTCTCTGGATAAATCAGGTCATCAACGCCCATTTCCGCAAAATATGCTTGGTATTCAGGCTTCAAGAACTCGTAATTGTCGATGCGCGCCACGGTCTTTTTTGCACCGAGTTTTTTTGCAAATGTGCACGACACGATGTTGCGCGTTTCAAAAGGCGTGACGGCAATAAACAAGTCGCAACTGCCCACTTTCGCATTCTTGAGCACCTTGAATGCCGTAGGACTGCCTGTCATTGTCATCAAATTGTAATTGGCATCAATGGCGAGCAACTTGCTCTCATCGTTGTCAATCAAGATGATGTCAAGACCTTCCTTCGACAGAAGCTTAGCCAAGTGTGTTCCCACTTCGCCTGCTCCGGCAATGACTATCTTCATTTCTTGTTACCTCCTTTCACGATGTCTATAATCAAATCGCGTATGCTGTCTTTGTCCATTCCGCATTGGGCATACAGCTGTTCCACTGTGCCCTGCTTTATGAATTCGTCAGGAATGCCGACACGATGCACTGTTGCATTGAGTCCATTTGCATTCACGCATTCCATAACGGCAGAGCCGAGACCTCCGGTTATTGTGCCGTCTTCGACTGTTATCAGATGTCGGAATTTTGTTGCTATGTCTTTCACCAAATCCTCATCGAGAGGCTTCAGAAACACCATGTCGTAATGGGCAACAGATATGCCTTTGTTCTCCGCTTCTGCAATTGCGGCAGCCGCTACGTTGCCGATTGGGCCGAGTGTGAGTACTGCGATGTCGTTGCCGTCTTTAAGTTTGAGCCCTTTGCCTATAGCCACCTCATGCATTTCGCTGTGCCAATCTGCATGCTCGCATTTGCCTCGCGGATAGCGGATGGCAAACGGGCCATGGCCGGAGGCTTGCGCTGTAAACATCAAGTCACGCAGCGCATGCTCATCGAGTGGTGATGCTATGGTGAGATTCGGTATTTCTCGAAGGTAGGCGAGGTCGAATGCTCCGTGATGGGTCACTCCGTCTTCGCCTACAATTCCAGCGCGGTCGATGCAGAACACCACATGGAGGTTTTGTATGGCTACGTCATGGATAATTTCGTCAAATCCCCGTTGCAGGAATGTTGAATAGATGCAGCAGAATGGGCATACACCGTCTTTTGCCAACCCACCGGAGAATGTTACGGCATGACCTTCCGAAATGCCGACATCAAATGTGCGGTTCGGAAATTGCTCTTGCATAAATGTCATTGAGCAGCCTGTTGGCATTGCGGCAGTGATGCCGACAATGTTGGGGTTGCTTTGGGCAAGTTCTACCAATGTTTTCCCAAATACGTCCTGGTATTTCAGGCGGCCGTCGCTTTTGGACTTTATGATTTCGCCAGTCTCTTTATTGAACTTGCCTGGCGCATGCCATACGCATGGATCCTTTTCTGCTGGTGCATAACCTTTGCCCTTGACGGTGCGCAGGTGCAGCAGGATTGGCCCGTCCATCGCCTTCAAGTCGGTGAACACTCGCACCAGGCGAATCACGTCATGACCATCGTATGGGCCGAAATAACGGATGTTTAGTCCCTCGAATATGTTCTGCTGGCGTGAAATCAATGCCTTCAGACTATTGTTGAAACGCAGGATGATGCCGCGATGGCGTTCGGTAATCATATGCACCTTGCGTAGCGCACGATAAACCTTGTAGCGCAGTGTGTTGTAACTTTTCGAGGTGGTTATGTTTACGAGATATTTGTTGAGTGAACCGACATTGTTGGCAATCGCCATGTCGTTGTCGTTGAGCACAATAAGAAGATTACTGTTGGTGCTCGCGGCATTGTTCAAGCCCTCAAAAGCCAGGCCTCCAGCAATTGACGCATCGCCGATAACGGCAATCACATTGCGTCGGGTCTCGCCCTTTACACGCGAAGCAATGGACATGCCCAATGCTGCTGATATGGAATTTGATGCGTGTCCGGCAATAAAACTGTCGTATTCACTTTCTGCGGGATTCGGAAATCCGCTCAGCCCGTTCATCATCCGGTTGGTGGCAAAAGCATTGCGGCGGCCAGTGAGAATTTTGTGGCTGTAAGCCTGATGCCCGACATCCCAAACAATTCTGTCGTACGGGGTGTCGAATACATAGTGGAGAGCCACGGTTATTTCTACAGAGCCCATGCTTGATGCAAAGTGCCCGGGATTCACTGAAAGGGAATCTATAAGAAAGTCGCGCAATTCCTGACACACTTTCGGCAGTTCCTGTACCGGAAGTTGTCGAAGGTCTGCGGGACTATTGATTTTTGATAGTAATGGATATTTTTCAGTCACCTTTCTCACGTTTGTATTTCTTATAGATTGGCACAAATATCACAATTCCCGATGCTATGATAGCGAAAACCACTCGGAAATCAACCACTTGACTCCTTGTGATAAGAATGTAGCACAGTGCCAACCATAGTAGCACAACGCAACCAAAACGGAATATATTGTATTTGTTCATTATTTCGTTCTTCTATAATCAGCAAATTTACGCAAATTCCACGATAGTTTGTGTTTCCTATTCTAAATATTTGGCTACTTCTAATTGCGGTGGCGATTAATTCACCGTTTAGAAATAATTTGCATAACTTTGCACCATAGTTTCTGCGTTGGCTCGCCGATTGCCGGATGATGGCTGTGGGTGGGCAACGGAAAAGCGGTTTTTGACAAGATTTATTATGGAAAAATTTAGTTGGAAAGGCCATGGCGCAATGCTGTTGGCCAATAGTAGTTGGGGGTTGATGTCGCCATTGGCGAAGATTGTTATGGCTGGCGGTGTTATCACGCCTCTCGTGATGACCGATTTGCGTGTGTTTGGCGCAATGGTGCTGTTTTGGATTGTGTCATTTTTTCAAAAACCGGAGCATGTGTCGCCCCGCGACATGCTGAAACTTTTTGGTGCCTCGATGCTTGCCATCGTGTTTAATCAAGGGTGCTTCATCTTTGGTGTCGGACTGTCGTCGCCTGCCGATGCTTCAATCATAACCACAAGTATGCCTCTTTGGGCAATGCTCCTTGCTGCAATTTTTCTTGGTGAGCCAATTACAGGCAAAAAGGTTATTGGTATTGCATTTGGCGCTGGCGGTGCGTTGATGCTTATACTT
>CAVAOU010000092.1:0-6876 GCA_963590085.1 Senegalimassilia sp.
CGCAACCAGACTATCCTCCAAATCCTTTTCGCTATACATGCCTTTCAACCCTGCAAACTCAAGGAAATACGGGCTCTTGAAAACAATGTCGGGAGTGACGGCATTGTTGTCTCTTATATTTGCAAGTTCCTGCTTAACCAAGTCTTCTGACTTGGTCGCAATTGCAGTACGTTCAAATAGCATACCGTCGATTTCCTTGCGCAGTCTGCGCACACTCCAATGCTGATTGGACGCCAACGTGAGATAGAATTCGCGTTGCAACACATCCTTCAACGGGAGAACCTCAATGAAGTGCGACCAACTCAATTTGGTTGCAATCTGCGACACAATCTTCTCATCGGGGAAAAGCGATGCAATTTGCGCCATGCGGCGCACGTTTTTTTCGGTAAATCCGGCTTTACCATATTCAACTTGCAATTGTCGCGACACCGTCGCGACAATTTGTTCGCCATACGCTGCACGCTCATTTCCAAGCACAACACGGTTGATGCGCTCTCCAACATGCCAATACATCATGGTCAGTTCGTAATTGGCAGTGGCTGCCACATGGCTTCTCGCTTCGTCAATAATTTGGCGAAGGTCGGAAATCAACGCATCAACAGATGTGTCAATAATCGAGTATTTATCCGAAAGGACTTGTATTTTATCTTTTTCCAATATTGCCCTATAAAATTTACTTCCAATAGCAAATATAATTCATTTCGTGAACAGAATAGGCAATCTGCATCAAAAATGCACATTTTTTCTATATTTATTCGGTAAAAGTGGCTGTAAAGTTATCATATTTTTTTTCGATATAGTATCTTTGCATTAGTTAACAAGCGTAACCAAAACTGCTACTATTCATGGACTACAATGCTTTGATTGATTTACTTTCGAAAGAATGCGATTTCCGTCTGGACGACGCCACTATGCTGCAGTTTTTGCAGGGTGGCACAATCAGACGTCTGCGCAGCGGGGAAATACTAATCAATACCGGCGAATTCAACAGCGATGTGTTTATCGTGGTGTCGGGCATAATCCGCTTCTCCGACATGAACGGCGAGAGCGAGCGCACCTATGCCTTCGGCCTCCCAGGCACCCTGTTCATGTCGAAACACTCGTTTGTCTATGGATTGCCTTCCTACTATCAGATTGATGCCTGCTGCGAGTCCACGCTTCTGTGCATCCCGGCAAAGCACTATTGGCGGATGGTCGACGAGTCGCACGAGTTTGCCAAATGGTCGCTCCACATTGCGCAGGAGGAGTTGTTCTACCAGGAGCGGAAAAACATGGTGATCAACGGCAATGCCAAGGAACGCTTCGACGCGATGATAAAAAACCGTCCGGAGATTATGAGGCACGTGCAACAGAAAATCATTGCCTCCTATTTGGGCATCACGCCGCAGTATCTATGCCGACTAAAACGGATGGAAAATTTCAAATAGCATAAATGGCATTGGGAGGGCAACCGATCAATGTCATTTTTCGTTTATCCGCAATTAAAATCAGCCATTTTGTCGGAAAAATTCGCTTTTCTGCTTCAAAATGGCATTGCAGTTAATTTAGTATAACTGCAGTAAGCAATCAAAGCAGTATTTTTGCTTTGAGAAACTATATATATGCTTCAAACTGGCTTAATTAGTGTATACAACAAGAATATTCGTATGAATAAAACTCTACTATTTTTAGCAACCGCCGCATTGTGCATGGCTTCGGCCAGCGCGCAGACAATGCGCCACGGCAATCTCGAAACGGAACTTACCACCGCAGGGCAAACCATAAAAACGCCGCTCAAGGCCACCGCCAAATCACTGGTGACCGACCCTGAGGGCACTACCAAGAACTATGGCATGAGCCTCTACATCTACGTCAACGCCCTGCAGCCCGACTACGACGAGTACGACCTCAAGAGTCCGCTGGTGTTCAGCACCGACGGCACAACAGTGTGGTTCAAGAACCTGTTTATGGACTACCTCGACGGCTATGCCAAGGGCGAAATCGCTGACAACAAGGTAACCATCAAGTCGGGTCAGTACGTGACCAACGGCGACGACGGCAGCAAACTCTACCTGCTGGCCTTCACCGTGAGCGACAGCAGCGCCTCGCTTGCCGATGGCCTGACCCTCTCGTTCAGCAACGGCCACATGCGCAGCACCGACGACGACGTCTACCTCGGCCTGTTCACCTACAACGAGGCATCGCAAACTTATTCGCTGGCAAGCACCTACGCCCACACCTACATCTTCGATGAGGTGACATCGGCGGCAACAACCGTTCCCGATGGGGCATCTGCCGAAAAATACATGCTCAACTTCTACGACAACTGGCGCGGCGGCGACTACAAGCGCGTGGTCGACGTGGCACGACAGGGCGACGACATCTACATCAACGGCCTGTCGTTCGACTCCCGCGAGGACTACATCAAAGGCACCGTGGAGGACGACGAAGCAATCTTCGAGTCCGGACAACCGCTGTTCAACAATCCGTCGTTCTGGCTACGCCTCGACGGCGCAAACGTCAACGGCTCAAGTTATGTAGGCACAACCGACTTCTCCTTCGCCATCGCTGCCGACGGGGCAATGACCCTTAACCAGGACGCGCTGTGCGAAAAATACATGTTTGACGGCGGCAACTACGACGTCATCACCAAGGTGAAACTCACCAAATACGCTGGCGACGTTGCTGCAGTGCCAGCCACTCCGCAATATCTGAAGTGCGTCAACTCCAGTTACGGGTTGCAGACCACCTTCGTGCTTCCGCTCACCGACGAGAACGGCGCGGAACTCAACCCCGACAACCTCTACTACCGCATCTACATCGACGGCGCGGTCTACACTTTCTCCCCTGCCAACTATCAGGGCGTAACGGAAGCAATGAGCCTCGTGCCGTGCTACTACTACAACAGTTACACCTTCAACGAGGTGTACCGCAACCGCTACAAACTCTTCTACTTCAGCGACTCTTCCTCCAACTGGAAGAAGATGGAGGTGGAGAGCGTCTACATTGTCGACGGCGTAGAGACGGTTTCCTCAGGACGCTCATCGGCTACCAACCCGAATGCCGGTGTCAGCGAGGTTGAAACCGACGCCAACATCGTGAAGGTGGACTACACCGACCTCCTCGGCCGCAAGGCTGACGCCAACCATGGCGGACAAGTGCTCATCAAGACAACCGTCTACGACAACGGCACCGTTACCCGCGAAAAGGTCGCAACAAGAAACGCAAACAATTAATAATCAAATAATTTCTTTATGAAAAAACTCGGAATGATTTATCTGTTCGCCAGCGCTATGCTGGGACTTGGCCAACAGGCTGTGGCCGAGACCGTGCAAGTGGGCGAATGTAGCACGTTCGGGCAGTATGTAGTCTCAAGCCTCACGAAGAGCAAGTTTGAGATTGTCTTCCCTGCCGAACGCCTGGCAGGCCTTAACGGCGCCTGCAAAATCGAGGAACTCGCATTCCCGTATGTCCACAGCGAATCGGGCGGCTCAGTGTCGGGCGAGTATCCTTCAAAGATGAAGATTTATCTCGAAAACACCACTGACGCCGAAGTTAGTTCCGACTTCCACGTCGTGAGCAACATGACTCTCGTGTTCGACGGCACAGTAAAATTCTGGGGCGGCTCATACGACAACCCCAACTGGCAGGAATTTGAGTTTACCACCCCGTTTGAATACACTGGCCGCAACCTCCGCATGTATGTTGTCAAGGACGACGAAAACTACTCCAACATCGAATGGGGTGAACAGTTGAGTTGGAACGTGCGTACACTCATGCAACTTTCTTGGGGCGGCTCTTACGGTTGGGAAACACTCCGAAACAAGACCAACGTGTTCCCCGTAACCAAATTCGTCACATCGGAACTCACCGACCCTGCCCTCACAAGCGACATCTACAACTGGCAACTGGGCAACGCCACCATCGGCGAGACCTACACCCAGACCGTAACGCTCACGGGCAAGCGCCTGACGGGCGACGTTACAATCACCCCAGGCAGCCAGATTACTGTCGACAAGACTACAATCAGCAAGGCTGATGCCGAAGCCGGCGCAACATTCACGATGACACTCCCTGTCACCGACGAGACGACTACCGCCGACTACGTCACCGTTTCCACTCCTGGATGCGAGGATATGGTTATCAACGCCTCATGGACTCCGAAATGGAAGAAGCCAGACGCTACAATCACAATCAACCCGACATCAATCGAAGCCGGCGACGCGCCTCTCCACCAGGATTTGGTGAAGACCGTTGAGATTACCACTACCGGCACTCTCTACAACGGCATCACCATCAGCGCGCCGACAACGAATGTTGTGAAGGTAAGTCCGCTGTCGTTCAGCAACGAGGAACTCGCCAGCGGTAAGGTTACACTCACCGTAACCATCAATCCTGACGACACCGACGTGAGCCGCGACAAGGTGGTTCTCTCGAGCCGCGGCATGGACGACATCGAATTGCCTATCAAATGGAATCCGGTGCTTGGCTACGACGCTGTTGTCAACCAGGTTGGCGAATGCAACGACTACTCGCAGAAAATTCCGTTGTTCAGCACATGGGAAGCAAGCGAAAGCGAGATGATTTACCGCGCCAAGGACCTCAACCTCAAGAAAGGCACCAAGATCCGCCGCATCGCCTTCCCTATGACGTTCAACTCCAACGCAGTTGTCGAGGAAGTGACACTCTCGCTTGCCAACACAACCGACAAGGCCGTGAGCAAAGAGTTTACCGACGGCATGACACAGGTGGCAAAGATGACTAAAACCATCCCTGCCGGCGGCAACATCGAGCAGGCCACTCCGTTCTACTATCTCACATTCGACCTCCCAGAGGCATTTGTCTACGACGGCTCTAACCTCCGCGTTCGCGTCAAGGGCGTGAGCGATGCCGTTTCTGAACGCTGGTACTTCTCCAACGACACCAAGCGCAAAGGCGAACTGCCAGTGCTCGTACGCGCTGCCGACAGCGAAGCCGCTCTTGCCAACTGCTCAATCGAAGCGGGCGACATGCAGCGCACAAGCGCCTCGTTCCCGGTAATCGTCATCACTTCGGTCGACGAAAGCAGCCACAGCGCTACAGAGTTCAGCCTCGACAGTTACAGTTGGGTGAACGGCGTTTCGCAACTCGGCCACACCTACACCAAGACTGTCACCGTATCGGCAAAGAACCTCAAGGGCGACATCACCGTAAGCACTCCATCGAATGCGGCCGTAACGGTTACTCCGATGACCATCGCCAAGGCTGATGCAGAAGCAGGCACAGCGAAATTCGAGATTTCGCTCAACGTGGCTGACCTCACAGCAAAGGAGGCATCGTTCACTCTCACTGCAGAGGATGCCGACGCTGTTGAATATCCAGTCTACTGGACTCCAAGCGACGAGATTGAAGAGCCCGACGCACAAGCCGGCACAATCAGCGGCTGGGAAGCCTACACTCCGTTCGACCTCTCGTCGCAACAGAGCAAATGCGAGTTTGTCTACCGCGCCGAAGACCTCGACCTCGACGGCTCGAACAAATACATCAAGGAAATTGCTTATCCTTACTACCACTTCGCTCTCCACGGCGATGCCGATCCGTTCACTTCGAAGGTCACTGTCTATGTAGCCAACACCGACGCTACCGACGTGCCTAATGAGGATGAGGACTTCACCGACGTGAGCACAATGACAAAGGTGTTTGAAGGCAACATCACCTTCGACGGCGGCTCTGTCAACGAGCCTGAATGGGCTACATTCGCATTCGACGAGAAGTTCCTCTACACTGGCGGCAATCTCCGCATCGTCACGATGCACGACTGCACGGGTATCGACAACATCTCCGACCAGGCAAGTTTCAACAAGTTCTACTTCGGTCAGGACCTCGAGAAAGCGGCAAACCAATATTGCCTCTACACCTACGACAACGAAATCCGTTACAACACCGGCCGCCACTATCCAGTGGTTACCTTCGTGCTTGAGGACGCGCCAACAGTACGCCTCGATGCCGACAGTTGGGAAGCCGGCGACGTGGAAGTAGGCCAAACCTACAGCAAGACTGTCACAGTCACTGCTTCGGGCCTGCTCGGCGACATCATCATCAGCGACCCTGCATCAAGCGAGGTTACCGTTGAGCCGCAACTCATCGCTCAGGACGACATCCTCAGCACCGGCACAGCGACATTCACGCTTACTCTTACTCCAAGCGACAACACCAGCAACGGCGACTACGTTGAAATCTTCACCGAAGGCGGCGAAACAATCAAGTTCCCGATCAACTGGCACGTGCCAGGCAGCGTAGGCTCACTGATTTTCGACGAGCCGAGGGATGTTGAAGTGTTCGACGTGCTTGGCCGCAAGGTGCTCAACACCCGTGTTGAGGGCAACCTCCAGACAAGAATGCAGCAAGTGCTCAACCAGGGCATCTATGTTGTGAAGGCTGGCAATGACGTTTACAAAATCAAAGTAAACAAATAGAAAGCACTACGAAAAAAATGTACCAATATGACAGCGCACAGTTGTTGATGCACCACATCAAAGCCTGTGCGCTTCATTTTATCAGTAATGAAATGAAAAAAAGACATTTAATCATAGCCGCCGCACTCCTCGCGGGTGGAATCAACGAGGCTTCGGCTGTCACGGCAAGTCCTAACTTCTACGCCTATGCGCAGCCCGACGGCTCAACGGTTGTGCTGTCGCAGCGTGGCGACGAGAATTTCCACTACTTTGTCGATAAGGACGGCTATCCTGTCACCCTGTCGACCGACGGCTATTACCGCTACATCGACGCCGACGGTGAGGTGTCGGCGACAAAAGTGACTACCGGCGCAAAAGGGTTGAAAAGCCGCAAGGCGCAGGTTTCGGCATCGCCAAGCGAGATTATCGCCAAATATATTGCCAAGGCAAATCCGCAAATCAC
>CAVAOU010000093.1:0-6852 GCA_963590085.1 Senegalimassilia sp.
GTTAGGGTAGGTGCGGCACAGTCCGGTAGGACGGGTCGCTTCGTGGGCGTTGACCATAATCTTGTGCTTTGCAGCCTCTTTGATGCAATAGAGATAGTGGTTGTTCTCCCATTGGCCGTAGTGGTATTCGCCGCGTGGCAGAATGTTTCCCACATATCCGCATTTCACGGCGTCGTAGCCGTATTTGTTCATCAGCGTGAACGCCTCTTCGAGATGGCGCTCATAGTTGCGCATAGAGCCCGAAGTCTCGTGGTGCATCATCAAGCGGATGCCCTTTGAGTGGGCATAGTCGTTGAGCATGGCGATGTCGAAGTCGGGGTTAGGGGTGACGAAGTCAAACACATATTCCTTTTCGTGGCCGAACCAGTCTTCCCAACCGGTGTTCCAGCCCTCCACGAGGAGTTCGTCGAACCCGTTGGCGGCAGCGAAGTCGATGTAGCGCTTCACGTTGTCGTTGTTGGCGCCGTGGCGGCCGTTTGGCTTCATTGTTTTGTAGTCGATGCTGTCGAGGTCAACAGCCGATGCGCTTGAGTATGCCCACGAACTCTTGCCTACGATCATCTCCCACCAAACGCCCATAAATTTCGTAGGGTGGATCCACGATGTGTCGTCGAGTTTGCAAGGCTCGTTGAGGTTGAGGATGAGTTTCGAGTCGAGCGCTGCGGTGGCAGTTGGCGTAACCATGATTGTGCGCCAAGGCGAGTGGCAAGGAGCCATCTTGTAGCCTTTGTTGCCGCGGGCGTCGGGAGTAAGCCACGACGTGAACACCATGCGCTTGTCGTCGAGGTTGAGGTGCATTGTGGAGTAGTCCACGCACGCTGCCTCGTGGATGTTGAGGTAGATGCCGTCGTCGGTCTTCATCTGCAGTGATGTCTGCACGCCAGTGTCGGAGAACACGGTCGCCGATACGTTGTACTCAAATTTCGCTGCGGGGAGTTTCTCGCGGATTTCCGACAGGCGGCTGATGGTGTAGTCGTACTCCTGAGTGTCGTAGTCGCCTGGAATCCAGTATGCTGTGTGGTCGCCGGTCATCGCAAACTCGGTGCGCTCTTCCTTGATGGTGAAATAGGTGAAATTGTCCTGCGAAGGCCATTCGTAGCGGAAGCCCACTCCGTCATCGTAGAGGCGGAAGCGCACAATCATTTCGCGCTGGCGGCCGTTGTCGTCGGCTTGCGACAGGCGCACGGCCATCTCGTTGTAGTGGTTGCGGATGTTGGCCTGCTCGCCCCACACTGGTTGCCATGTCTCGTCGAAGGTTGAGCGGCTCACGCGCTCCAGTTTGAAGCCGTCGAGAAGCGACTTTTGATCCTTCAGTTCAAGACCGAGGCGGCTGGTGGCAATCACGGCCTTGCCGTTGTAGTCCATCTTGTAGGTTGGAGTGCCTGCGTTGTCGAGGTCGAAGGTGAGTTGCAGTTTCCCGTCGGGCGACTGCAGCAGTTCGGCTGCGCTGATGCCCATCGCTACCGACAGGGCGGCTGCCGTAATCATTAGTTTCTTCATGTGGAAATTGTTTTTTTAGTTCGTTATCATAGGTTGGCGGGCGCAGCCGGTAGGATAGGCGCGTCCGCTGATGGTTTGTCGTGAATTGGGTGTTAGGCCTCCAGTTCGGCGAGGATTTTCTTCAACTCTTCATCGGTGGAGAGCAATTTGGCCTTGCATATTTTCAGCAATTCCAGCGAGCGTGACGTGAGGCGCGAAAGGTTGTCGATTGAGCAGGCGTCGCTCTGCATCTCGCGCACAATCTTTTCCAGTTCAGCCACGGCTTCCGTGTAGGTCAGTTTCTTGAGTTCTTCCTGTTCCATATTTTTTTTGTAAAGATAGCCACAAAGTTTGAAACTACAGGCAAAATCCTGTCAATAAAAAAGCATCCGCCGAAGCGGATGCCGATATAAACTCAGTTTCATAGGAGCCTGTCCAAAAGGCAGGTTCCGGTCACATTGAATGTGCGAGTCTCAAAATGGACGCAACCCGAGGGTTGGCAGGCCGCATCCTGTTTCTTTTATTCTTCCACCAGCGACATGCCTTTGCGGATGGCTTCCTCGTTGAGCGGTATCAGGTTGTGATGGCGTTCCGGAAGCGACTTCTTGAGTCCCTTCAGCACACTTTCCATCGTCACCATCGGACTTACCTTCAGCAGGGCGCCGAGCACGATCATGTTGTAGGTCTTCGAATTCTTCATGTCGAACGATGCTTCCATCGCCGCCACTTTGTATATCTTGATGTCCTTGCGCTCAGGTGCGCGGTGGATACCGTAGTTGTCGTAGATCAGAATGCCGCCGGGCTTCACCTTGCTCTCAAACTTGTCGAGGCTCTGCTGGTTGAGAACCACGGCAATGTCAAACGCGTTGAGAATCGGCGAACTGATTTTCTCGTCGCTGAGGATTACCGTCACGTTGGCTGTGCCGCCGCGTTGCTCTGGGCCGTAGGCTGGCATCCAGGTTACTTCCTTGTCCTCCATCAGTCCGGAATAGGCAAGAATCTTACCCATCGACAACACTCCCTGTCCTCCGAATCCGGCTATAATAATTTCCTGTTTCATCGTCTATACGTTTTTTAGGTCGCCCATTGGGTATTTCGCAAACATGTTCTCTTCCATCCACTTGTTGGCCTTTTCTGGACTCATCTTCCAGCCGGAGTTGCAGGTGCTCACAATCTCTACCACCGAAGTGCCCTTCTTGTCGAGCGAGTTCTGGAAGGCTTTCTTGATTGCCGCTTTGGCCTTGCGCACAGCCGCTGGGGTGTGCACGCTCTGGCGGGTTACGTAGCAGGTGCCGTCGAGCATCGACAGCACGTCGCCAATCTTGAAAGGATAGCCGTTGAGGTCCACGCGGCGTCCGTAGGGCGTGGTGGCTGTCTTCATGCCCAGCAGCGTGGTCGGCGCCATCTGTCCGCCAGTCATGCCGTAGATGGCATTGTTGATGAAGATGATGGTGATGTTCTCGCCGCGGTTGGCTGCATGGATGGTTTCCGCTGTGCCGATGGCGGCAAGGTCGCCGTCGCCCTGGTAGGTGAACACGAGGTTCTTCGGGTAGAGGCGGCTCACGGCGGTGGCAATGGCTGGCGCGCGTCCGTGGGCGGCTTCAATCCAGTCGATGTCGATATAATTGTAGGCGAAGACGGCGCAACCCACTGGGGCGATGCCCACGGTGCGGTCTTCAAGTCCCATTTCTTCAATCAGTTCTGCCACGATTTTGTGAACCACACCGTGGCTACAACCTGGGCAATAGTGCATGTGGTTGTCGTTCATCAAAGCCGGTTTCTTATAAACCAGGTTTTCAGGCTTGATAATATCGTTGATGTCCATGATGGGATGCTTTAATTATTTCTGGTAAATTTTTTCCTTGAAGGCTTTCACAATCTCGTCTGGGGTAGGCACGATGCCGCCGAGGCGTCCAAAATGCTCCGACCTCACGGCGCCGTCGATGGCGAGACGCACGTCTTCAATCATTTGTCCGGCATTGATTTCCACCACAAGCACGCCTTTGGTGCGGCTCGCAAGTTCCTTGACCTTTGCCGACGGGAACGGCCACAGGGTGATTGGGCGGAGTATGCCTATCTTGATGCCTTCTTCGCGAGCCATCTCCACTGCCTTCTGGCAGATGCGCGCAATTGAGCCGAATGCCACAATCAGGTAGTCGCAATCGTCGGTGCCGTACTCTTCGTAGCGCACCTCGTTTTCTTCAATCTTGCGGTAGGTGGCCTGGAAGCGGAGGTTGTTGGCTTCCATTGTTGCCGAGTCGAGTTCGAGCGACGTGATCACGTTGCGCTTGCGGCCTGGTGTGCGGCCTGTGGCTGCCCACGGACAGCGCTTGCGCACTTCCTCGTCGGTGAGGCGCGGACGCTGTGGCGGAAGCACCACCTTCTCCATCATCTGACCCACAATGCCGTCGGTGAGAATCATCGCCGGTGTGTGGTATTTAAATGCCAAGTCCCAGCCGAGACCCACGAAATCACACATCTCCTGCACCGACGATGGCGCAAGCACGATGAAATGATAGTCGCCGTGGCCGCCGCCTTTGGTGGCTTGGAAATAGTCGGACTGCGACGGCTGGATGGTGCCGAGGCCTGGCCCTCCACGGCTCACGTTGATGACCAGTGCCGGCAGTTCGGCTGCCGCTATATATGACAGGCCCTCGCACATCAGACTGATGCCGGGGCTTGATGATGATGTCAATACTACTTTGCCCGCTCCTGCGGCGCCGTAGACCATATTGATTGATGCCACTTCGCTTTCTGCCTGCAGCACTACCATGCCGGTGGTGTCCCACGGCTGTTGCGCCATCAGTGTTTCGAGCACTTCCGATTGTGGCGTGATTGGGTAACCGAAATATGCATCGGCGCCATAGCGGATGGCCGCCATTGCCAATGCCTCGTTGCCTTTCATCAACCGTATTTCTTTTTCCATGTCTGCTAATTTTTCGGTTTGTTAATCCAAGCGAGTTTTATAAACCTCGATGCATGCGTCGGGACATACCAACGCACAACTTGCACAGCCTATGCAAGCGTCGGGATTTGCCATATATGCGAAGTGATAACCGCGGTTGTTCACTTCCTTTGGCTGTAAGGACAGAGTCTGGGTCGGGCATGCCACCACGCATAGGTTGCATCCCTTGCAGCGCTCTTCGTTGACCACAACTGCTCCTTTGATTTTAGCCATAATTAATGTGTTTTGTTGTTAATCGTCTATGCAAATTTATAGCATTTATTCTATCTGCAATAGCGTTTTAGTGCTATTTAAAGTTTGGCACAATTGGCCGTTTTTTGTGTAATATAGACTACTCATTCACTCCTCTTTTGTGCAGTTTTTATTAATTCTTCTGCACACATTTTTAGAGATTGTGCAATTCTTCGAACGCATAGTTAAGAAAATCGTTGAGTGGTTTTGCTAAATGGATGTCTTTTACAACAATTTTCTGCCAATTTTCTGTTTCGAACAGCGAATTTTTATATTTTTTTTGCACTAGGAATTCCTTCATTTTGATGATTTCCGCCCCTGGGCAGTCTTTCGGGTAGCCTTTGGGCAGGGTTTTCAGACTGTCGCCCACGAGCGCTGGAAACTGCTTCTTGAACTCGGGGTTTTCAATAATCTCGAGAAACTCGTCGAGGTTGTCGTAGATGTTGCGGCGCAGAAATTTCAGCACCGGGGGCTCGGGAAACCACACGCCGCTGTAGAGCCCGCACTCGCCGGGCTCGATGTGGAGATAGTAGCCCGCTTCCTTGCATTTTTTGCCGCCGTGGGCGAGCACAATGCCGAAGTGGGTCTTGAAGGGCGACTTGTCGGCTGAGAAGCGGATGTCGCGGTAGATGCGGTAGGTGCACTGCTGGGCGCTGACGCCGGCGAGATGCGGGTCGAAGCGCGCAATCTCGCCAATCAGGGTGTCGATCTCGGCGAGGCACTGCTGCCGGATTTCGTTGTATTCTTCTTTGTGCTCGGCAAACCACGGGCGGTTGTTGTTGTCTTTCAACAGAGCCAGAAAGCCGAGCATTCTGCTTATTCCTGTCATAGTTTAGAGTGAGTTTTTTTTCTATTGTTTTATGCTGATGCTTGTGCCTTTTTCGCTTTCGTTGTTGGCGCGGTCGAGCACGGTGACTACGTAGGTGTAGTGTCCGTGGCTGTCGCCGAGCGGATATTCAGCCTTGTAGGTCACGCCGAGGATGGCGTCGCTGTTGTCGAGGTCGATGTCGGCGCCTTTGTCAAAGCGGTAGACCACGTAGGCGCGCGCCTGCTGCAGCGGGTCGGCTGTGGTTGGCTCTTTCCATGTGAGGCGGTCGCCGTCGCGGCGGAGCGATGTCACCTCGCCAGGCTTCACGCTGTCGATCCACGGGTAGTTGGGCACGAGCGCCACGCTGTGTTGCTCCACGGTGGCGAGTGAGTCGGCAACGCCCTTGTAGTTGGCGGTCACGGAGTAGCCCGGCCACCAGCAGTTGCCTTGGATGTTGGGCAACTCGCGCGACAGGCGTATCTTGTGCTCCAGTTGGGTAGGCGAGGTCGACGGAGCGAGGTCGGGGGTGTCCATCGTCACTTTTATGTCCTGACCTATGTACATGTGGCGGCCGTTGGCGTTGTCGTTCCACCAGCGGGCGAGTTTCTCCGACGATGCCACCTTCTTCTCGAGCGACCAGTAGAGTTGCGGGAGCATATAGTCAACCCAGCCTTTCTCCGTCCATAGGAGCACGTCGGCATAGAGGGCGTCGTAGTTCTGCAACCCGTTGGTGTCGCTGCCGCGCGGGTCGCTGGACTTGTTGCGCCAGATGCCGAACGGGCTGATGCCGAGGCGCACCCACGGCTTTTCGGCGGCAATCACGTTGTGCAGGCCCTCGATGAGCAGGTCAACGTTGTGGCGTCGCCAGTCGCCGCGGCTCATGCCGTTGCCGTATTTCTTAAACGATTTGCTGTCGGGAAATTCCTGTCCTGCCACGGGGTAGGGGTAGAAATAGTCGTCCATGTGGATGGCGTCGAGGTCGTAGCGGGTGATGAGGTCTTTGACCACGCTCTCGATAAACTCACGGTTCTCGGGCAGTCCTGGGTCGAAGTAGAGTTTGCCGTCGTAGGTCACAAACCTCTCTGGATGCTTATAATATATGTGGTTTTTAGCCAGTTTCTCGGTCTTCGATGTGGTCACGCGGTAGGGGTTGAGCCACGCGTGGAGTTCCATGCCGCGCTCGTGGGCTTCGTCAATCATGAATTGCAGCGGATCCCAGTAGGGCGACGGCGCTTTGCCGGCGGTGCCTGTAAGGAAACGGCTCCACGGCTCGAGGTCGGAAGGGTAGAAGGCGTCGGCGCTCGGACGCACCTGAAAGAGCACGGCGTTGCAGCCTGCGGCTTTGAGTTTGTCGAGTTGGTCGCGCAGG
>CAVAOU010000094.1:0-6743 GCA_963590085.1 Senegalimassilia sp.
GTGCCTAACGGAGTGGTGTGCCTCTACAACGCATGGGCATACCACCGGTTGTCGTCAACCGTTCCTCCCGGATTCTGCATAGCAATCGCTGACAAGCGAAAGGTTGTGCTGTCACGGGTTCTGCCTATAAGCCTGTATTATTGGAAGAAAGAAAATTTGGAGTTCGGCATAGAGACGGCAGAAATTTCCGGATACAAAGTTCGCATAACCGATATGGAAAGGAGCGTTTGCGATGCCATCAAATATCGCAACAAAGTAGGGTTGGACATTTGCGCTGAAATTATACGCACTTACCTGAAAAAGCCAAACCGCAATCTGTCACGTCTGCAGGATTATGCCAAACGTTTGAGAGTGTACAACACATTGAAAAACTACCTTGAAATAACAATAGAATAATGGGGAAGAAAAACTACGGCAAGTCGGTCAGAGCCCGTTTGCTCAACCTGATGAATGAAACAGGCTATAAGTACATGTATCTGTTGGCACGATATTTCAACGAGCGGCTGTTGTACAGAGTTTCCGTAAGTCAATACCGAGACAACTTCCTGCTGAAAGGCGGGTCGCTGCTTTATGCCATGAACGGGCTTGAGGCACGTCCTACTGTCGACATTGACTTTATGGCATCCCGCATCAGCCGAGACAGAGAGTCGCTCACACGTGTGTTTCGCGAGATTTTAAGTGTTGAATGTGATGAAGACGGTGTAACATTTGATGTCGACAACGTAAAGGTTGAGCCAATAACGGTCGAGAAGGAATATCCTGGCACCAGATTTTATTTCACAGCCCATATGGACACCATCGCCTATAACATGTCGGTCGACATTGGTTTCGGCGATGTTGTCACGCCCCGTCCTGAAGCCGTTGATTTTCCGTTGCTTCTGTCAGGCATCCCCGCTGTAACCATTCAGGCATATTCACTGGAAACCGTCATTGCCGAAAAATTTCACACAATGATAGAGCGTGACGTGTTCAACAGTCGGATGAAGGATTTCTTTGACTGCTACCAACTGCTTACGAATAAAAATTTGAACGATGCCGTCCTCTATGAAGCCATCCAGGCAACATTCGACAACAGAGGACTTGCTTACAATCCAGGATTGCAATTGTTTACCGTGAATTTTGCAACAGATACCGAACGAATAAATCGCTGGAAGGTGTTTCTTAAGAAAATTCATTGGGATGCCCCTCTTGAGTTTGCCGACGTGATGAAAACAATCAAAGAACGGCTACAGCCATTGGCTGAGAAATATTGGCATAAGAATTTATAAAAGCCACAGCCCTTCTGCCTGCGCGGGGGGAATTGTGGTTTTTTGGGGAAATGTTTCGGAAAGTGGATAAATTTAATAACTTTGCAATCTGAAGCCATTTACGAGATGATGGCTGGGTGTAATGATAACGAAATCAAACAGTAAGGATGCTAAAATTGTGTATCAACTCACGCGATGAGATGTCGGTGTTCGACCTCGACAAGGTGGCATATATCCAGGCAGGCGGCAACTATTCGCACATTGTCTATATCGGAGGGCCGAAGACCATGATCACCCTCGGGTTGTCGAAGTTGGAGGAGATGATAAAGATGGTTACGCCGAAGGGCACGCGCAGTCCGTTTGTGCGCCTCGGCCGCAGCCTAATCATCAACCAGGACTATCTGACGAACATCAACCTCTTGAAGCAGCGCCTCACACTGTCCGACAATCAGGGACACGCCCACGTCATCGCCGTGCCGAAGGTCTTGCTGAAGGCCTACAAGGACTTGCTCAGAAACGGATTTGTACAGGAACACTAAGCCTATGGAAACGATTATAGTAGGAAAACAGGGGGAACAACGGTTTCCCATCACCCAGGCGGGCGTAAGCCGTCAGCATGCCCGGGTAATCATCGACGGCAGTCACTGGATCCTTGAGGACCTCGACTCCACCAACGGCACTTACGTGCGCGACGCCGACGGCATTTTCCACCGCATCAGCCGTGTGGAGATTAGCGAGGACACCGTGATCCGCCTCGGCGACGAGAGCAGCAACGGCTACTCCTTCATGGCCCACCACCTGGTGGAGGCCGACCCCAACAACTACGGCTACGAGTTTGCCCTCCTCGCCCGGCTGCGCGACAGCCTCAAAGCCGAGCGCGAGCGTTGCCAGTCGGCACAACGCCGCCGCGGGCTGGTGCAGATAGGCATCTCGCTGGCGGTGATCATCCTGTCATTCATCCCGCCCATCTCCGAGGAGCACACCCTTCAGTTGATGGTGCTCCGCGTGGGCATGCTCCTGCCGCCCATCTACAGTTACATAGTGTCGGGCAAAAACAAGATGCAGAAAATCATCGAGCGCCAGCAGCGACTCCTCGTGTGTCCCCGCTGCGGTCGTCCGCTCACCGACTATGAGATAACAAGACAAGCCTGCATGTCGTGCAAGGCCCATTCCTAACCCGTAAAAACCAGAATAATGATGAAAAAGATATTCACACTCCTGCTGTTGGCGCTTGTGCTGCTGGCGCCGGCAACCCTCGACGCCCGCACTTTTGTGCTGTCGATAGGCATCGCCGACTATGAAGGCGACGAGCACGACCTGGTCCGCAGCGGCCAGGACGCCATGAAATTCAGCGACCTGATGAAGAAACAGACCAACGACGTGGTGACGATAACCAGCAAGAACGCCACCTGCGACAATATCATAGCCGTGCTGCAGAAGATTAGCGGCACCGCCTCGGAGGGCGACCGCATAGTGCTGTTCTACAGCGGCCACGGCGTGGAAGGCGGCATCGTGTCGACCGACCTTACGGGCATCTCGTACAGCGACATCCTTTCGATATTGCTCAACTCCAAAGCCACCGACATAGTGTGCTTCTTCGACGCCTGCTTCTCGGGCACGGCAGTGAAGAGCGTGAAGTCGACCGACAAGAACCTCGTGCTCTTCCTCTCGAGCCGTTCCGACGAAACGTCGACCGAGGACCGCAACTGGATGCGCTCCGGCTATTTCACCCAGGCGCTGATAAAAGGCATGCGCGGCTTTGCCGACAGCAACCGCGACAAGCAAATCACGGCGTTGGAGTTGTTCAAATATGTCTACAAGGACGTAACGGCGCGCGTCGACAAGACCAACACGCTGATCAGCGACGAGTCGCTGAAGAAGCACCAGCATCCGCAACTCATTGCAGCCAAGCGCTGCCAGAGCATGGTGCTGATGAAGTGGTAACTCCAATCGACTTCGACCGCCAAACCCGAGGGTTCGTCAAAAAACCCCGAGGGTTCACACAAGATGCCTGAAAAGACTTGCACGGCCGCCGCCACGGGGTTAAATTTGTTGCAGAAACAAAAAAACTACAAGATATGGAAACCAAGAAACTGAAATTCCAGAAGTCGGCACAGGCAGGCGCAGTAGCCCTGAATGCCAACGACGAAGAGAAGATGAGCAACACCTCAAAGGTTGCCGCCGCAGTGTCGGGCCTTGCCGCCGGAGCAGCCGCAGGCTATGCCGGATATGAGGCATATCAGCACTACAACGGCACAGAGAGCGCCGAAGAGGCAGCCGTGGCAGTAGAAGCCACCGACACCGACGCCATCCACGAAGCCATTGCCGACCTCACCGCCGACACCCCTATCGTAGCGCCGGAACCAGTGGTCGAGGCAGCGCCCGAAGTGCACCACACCGCACCGGTAGCACACGTTGAGCCTGTCGTAACGCCGGAAAACCCCGACGAGGTGGCCGACGCAATCCTTGCCGGCGACTTTGTCGACCCTGTCGACGCCACGGTCGACGATTTTCCCTATGAAGTGGGCGAGATTGCGCAGGTCTACAACGTAAACGGCGAACTCGAGATGACAGCCGCGGTGGATGTCGACGGCGCCAACATGATGCTTGTCGACGTCAACGGCGACGGCATTTTCGACATTGCACGCGACGAATTTGGCGACGAGGTGGAACTCGGCGTGGTTTCATCGGTCAGCGACATGGAGATGCTCTATGCGCAGCAACACGGCAACGACGGCTATCTTGCCTCCGACGACCCAACCATGCAGGCTGACGACAACTCATTTACCGACGACATTATCGACCCGACAACATTAGGATAGAACAATGGAAAACGAAACTCCAATGATGGTGGTTACGTGCCCAAGTTGCGCGAAGAAGATGCGGATGAAAAATCCGCAGAAAGCGGGTGTCTACCGACTCACATGCCCATTCTGCAACAAGCCGTTCCCCGTTAAGATTGTCGACAAAGCAGAACCCAAGAACGCAGAGCCCAAGCCAGCGACGCCTCCCGTGCCGCCTACTCCAGCGACGCCACCTACACCGCCAGTGCCACCGCAACCAAAGCCTCAGGCAGAAGCGACAAACGAGGATGAACCCGTGGTGGTGCAGTTCTGCTCGTCGTGCGGCATGAAACTGCGCATCCGCAACCCGCAGGTGGGCCAGCACTCCGTGCGTTGCCCCAAGTGCCAGAGCGTGCAGACCTACACCTACGCCGCTCCCGCCTCAGCGTCAGCATCCGCGCAGCCAACGCCCCCACCGGCGCCGCAGCCCGTCAACAAGACCAAGCCCGTGCAGGGCAACATTAACCTTGCCACCGGCTGCCTCGTGCAGTCGCGCGGACTGTTCCGCTCCGACACGGTCTATCCCCTTGCCGGCAAAGAGACCATCATCGGCCGCCGCGACACCACTGCGCCGTGCGATGTGATGATCGACGACCCCACCATGAGCCGACGGTCTGTGAGCATCACCGCCGAGGCTAAGAACAAGGGCATAACTTACAAGTTCACTGTGCTCAACGCCAGCAACAAGGTGTTTCACAACGGCACACCGCTGTCGGTAGGCTCGTCGGTCTACCTCAATTTCGGCGACACGCTCGTGCTCGGCCGCACCAAGTTGAAATTCCAGAAAGCGGATGAACAACGCTAACGTTTTAGAAAACCTCTGAATTATGAAGATATCACTCAATCAGGCATATTCGTTTACGCAACTCGGACGCCGTGCCAACCAAGAGGACGCCCGCTACCCCGACTGCGACGCTCCGCAGGGCGGGCAGCACTTCTTTGTGGTGTGCGACGGCGTGGGCGGCAACGAGAAAGGCGAGGTGGCAAGCCGCACGGTGTGCGACGCCTTTGGCAAAGCCCTTGCCGACTTCGACTGGTCGCGCCCGCTGACCACCGCCGACTTTGAGCGCGCGCTCGACTTCGCCTTCAGCGAACTGCAGCGCATCGCCACCCCCGAAAACCGCGGCATGGCCACGACGCTCACCTTCGCCGCGTTCCACGTCGGCGGATGCTTCATCGCCCACATCGGTGACAGCCGCGTGTACTATGTGCGCCCGGGTCAGGGGATAGTCTACCGCACCGACGACCATTCGCTCGTCAACGCCCTTGTGCGCGCCGGAGTGATAACCGCCGAGGAGGCCGAGACCCATCCCGACCGCAACGTCATCACCCGCTCGGTGTGCATCCCCGAGGCCGACCAGGAACGCTCGTCGGCAACCGTGGTCAACATCGACGACGTGCGCCCCGGCGACTACGTGTTTCTCTGCTCCGACGGCGTGCTCAAGCGCCTCACAGACCAGGCGCTTGTCGACTGCCTCTCGCAACCGACGAGCGACGCCGCGAAGTGCGCCCACATCGCCGCGATGAGCATCGACAGCGACGACAACAACACCGCCTACCTCGTGAGCGTGGCTTCGGTGGCAGGTCAAAAGCCAGTGGCGGAGAGTGCCGCCGAGGCAACGCGCCCCATCGTTACGCCCGTCGAAACCAAGAAGATAGGCAAGCGGAAATCGTCGAAGAACTGGCTGATTGTGGCAGCATTGGCAGTAGTGGTGGCAGCCGTAGTGGTGTTTGCCCTGCTGAAGATGTTTGGCGGCGAGGAAACAGCCACCGAGACCGACAGCATCAAGGAGCACATCACCAAGATTGAGGAAAAGAAAGAAGCGCAGATGCCACAATTTAAGGGCGACATGCAGAAATTCATAAAAGCCAACCTCCGCTACCCCACCGGAGCCAAGAAGGAAGGTAGCGTGCGCCTGTCGTTCACCGTTGAGGAAGACGGCACCACGAGCCACATCGTGGTGAAGAAAGGCGTTGAGCCACTCATCGACCAAGAGGCAGTGCGCCTGTGCACACTGATGCGCTTCACCCCCGCCACCGACGACGACGGCGAGCCGACCGAGGCCGTCTACGCGCTCGAAATCAAATTCAGCCGCCCGTCGTCGCAGCAGGCACAGCCCGCCGTGAAGAAGGAGGAGAAAAAGGAAGAGCATAAGCCCACGGCAATAGAGGCTGCCGCCCTGCGCAGCATCCTCCACCAGAGCGAAGACGCCAGCCAGGCAGGCAAGACAAATCCCGAAAACACTGACAAATGAAAGAAAACGAAGATTTCAAATATGCGTTGCCCATAGGCACAACCGTTAAGAGCCCAAGCCGTGAATACCGCATCGAAGCGGTGCTCGGCGTGGGCGGCTTTGGCATAACCTACAAGGTGTCGACCGCCGTGGTGATTGACAATGTGCCGATGCACCTGTATTTCGCCATGAAGGAGCATTTCCTCAAGGACTCCTGCGAGCGCACCGACAGCGACGTGACCTGTTCGAAGCCCGCGAAGGCGCGCGTGGACGACAGCCGCAAGGACTTCCTCTCCGAGGCGCTCCGCCTGCGCGAACTGAGCGGCAAGAGTCCCTACATCGTGCCCGTGAGCGAGGTGTTTGAGACCAACAACACCGCCTACTACGTGATGGAGTATCTCAGCGACGGCTCGCTCCGC
>CAVAOU010000095.1:0-6733 GCA_963590085.1 Senegalimassilia sp.
GGATAGCACAACGCCAGCAGGAACGGTGCCATTATGATGAGTGTGGCAACGGTGGCGATACATGCGCCCCAGGTGTCGCCCACAAGGTGGTCGGCAAACGGAAACATCCATTTGGATGAAATCCACAGCACCGCCACGAGGAGTACGCTGTAGAGCAGCGTGCGCCAGATGTTGCGCCGTGCCACCTCTTTCCACAGGCTGCCAATCTCCGACTCGTTGCGTGTGGTTTGCCGGCTGTAGCGGCTGAGCATGTTGGTGAGCCACTGCGGTGTGTGGCTTTCCGCCCACGAGCATATCGGGTCGGACGACTTGATGAAATATGGCGTGAAGA
Organism: Senegalimassilia sp.; assembly: GCA_963590085.1. GTDB lineage: Bacteria > Bacteroidota > Bacteroidia > Bacteroidales > Muribaculaceae > Limisoma. Next base: position 332 of record CAVAOU010000095.1, read on the forward strand.
AGGTGGTGATTACCGACACGGAAACGATGATAGGGTAGATGTTGCCGTCAATCACTCCGAGTGACATGCCCAGGGTGGCGATGATAAACGAGAACTCGCCAATCTGCGGCAACGAGAGTCCCGACTGGAGCGCTATGCGCAGCGGCTGGCCGCCGATGAGCATGCCCACCACGCCAAACACGAACTTGCCCACAATCACTATCAGCGACAGCATCACTATGGGCAGCCAGAACTCGCCAAGCACGTGCGGGTTGACCATCATGCCCACGGAGATGAAGAAAATCGCCCCGAAGAGGTCCTTCACCGGCGCTGTTATCTTTTCGATGCGTTCAGCCTCGCTCGTGCCAGCTAGAATGGAGCCCATCAGGAACGCACCGAGCGCGGCAGAGAAGCCCGCATAGGTGGCGGTGATGACCATAAGGAAGCACAGTCCGATGCAGAACACTAACAGGAGTTCGTCGCTGAGAAATTTACGCTGCCGGCTGATAAACGACGGGATGAGATAAACGCCCACCACATACCAGAGCACGAGGAAGAACGTGAGTTTGAGCACACTCCACAGCAACTCGCTGCCGCTCACACTGTCGTTGATGGCTATCGACGACAGCAACACCATGAGAATCACGGCTATGAGGTCCTCCACGATGAGCACGGCAAGCACTTGCGGCGCAAACCGCCGGTGGCGCATGTTGAGGTCGTCGAGCGCCTTCATGATGATGGTTGTCGACGACATTGAGAGCATTCCGCCGAGAAACAGGCTGCTCACAAACGAGAAGCCCATGAGTTTGCCCGACAGATAGCCGAGCACAATCATTCCCGTCACGGAAAACAGGGTGGTGACGGTGGCAGAGCCGCCCACGTTCATTAGTTTCTTGAAACTGAATTCCAGTCCGAGGGAGAACAGCAGGAAGATGATGCCGAGTTCGGCCCAAAATTCGATGTTGGCCTCGTGGAGCACCGTCGGGAAGTAGCCGAAATGCGGCCCGACAAGGAATCCAGCCACGATGTAGCCAAGCACTACAGGCTGTTTCAGCCGTTTGAAGATCACAGTAGCAATGCCGGCCACAATCAATATCAAAGCGAGGTCGGATATCAATCCAGTGGCAACATGCTCCTCGCCACCGTGGGTGGCGGTGTCGGCACTCGCCACGGTGGTGTGGGTCGCCGATTCCGTTGCCGACGTCGTCGAGACTTCGGCGTGGAGGAAATTGTCAAGGGTTGGTAGGTTGAAGAAATCCATGTAAAACTACTGTTGTTATTCTTTTTTTAAGATAGTTTCGGTATCTGCCGCTTGTCGCCCACGAGCCACAGGTTGTCGCCTTCGCTGAGGATGCTGTCGCCCTTCGGACTTTCAAACGTGCCGTCGCTGTGCTCTATCGACACCAGCATCACGGAGTATGTGCCGCGGAAGTCGACGTCGCTTACCTTCTTGCCCGCAATCGGGGAGGTGGCGGAGAGCACGATGCTCGTAAACTCGATGTCGATGCTTTCGTCGGTGGCGGCGGCATCGCGGTCGCTCTGTTCGATGGTGTCGAGCAGACGTTGTATCTGTTCGTCGGTGCCGACCACGCCGAGGGTGTCGCCCGGGAAGATGCGCGTGGAGCCGCCAGGTATCGGTATCATCCGCTCGCCGCGCTGGATACTTGCCACGTTCACGCCAAACATCTTGCCGATGTTGGACGACGCCAGCCGTTCGCCCACAAACGGGCAGTTGTAGCCCACGTTGACGTAGGCGAGGTGCATGTCGCTCACCAGACTGTTGTGCTTGCCGCTACGGCGCAACTCGCGCTCGTTGAGGTTGTCGATAAACACATTCTCGATGTAGTTCATGTGCTTCCTAACCGACTTGGAGAAATAGATGAGTATGAGCACAAACAGTGCGGCGCCGATGGTTATGGCAAGGGCGTGGGAGTAGGCTGTGAGAAGGAAGTAGACCAGGAAGCCGAAAGCAATCACGATGCGCACAAGTCGCATGGCGAAGAACGGCACGTTGGAGCGCACGCTGCTCTTTAGTTTGGTGTGCTCCCACTTCTTGGTACTTGGGTAGCATAGCGCCAAGAGGAACGGCGACATCGCTGCGATGGTTATTGCCACAGTGAGCGGCTTGGCGGTGCTGCGGGGCAGGAACGAGTCCATCAGCGGCACCAGCAGGTGTCGAGAGAGTTGCAGGATGGAAACGAGCACCACAGAGTAGATGAGTATGCGCCAGATGGTGCGCTTGAGGGCGCGTTTCCACAGTTGCATCATCTCCGACTCGTTGTGGGTCGACGACTGGCTGTAGCGGTTTATCAGGCTGGTGAGCCGCGACGGCAACGCCTTCTCCGCCCAGCGGCTGAACGGGTCGCTCAGTTTGATGAAGTACGGGGTGAAGAATGTGGTGATTACCGACACAGACACTATGATTGGATACAGGTTGCTGTTAATCACGTCGAGCGACATACCAAGCGTGGCGATGATAAACGAGAATTCGCCAATCTGCGTGAGCGAGAAGCCCTACTCGATGGCTATGCGTAGCGGCTGTCCGGTGATGAGCATGCCGCCCGTGCCGAACACAATCATGCCCACAATCACTATCGCCGACAGGATGAGGATAGGCACGGTGTAGGTGGCAAGGATGTGCGGGTCGACCATCATGCCGACCGACACGAAGAAGATTGCCCCGAAGAGGTCCTTGATTGGCGAAACCACCTTCTCGATGCGCTCAGCCTCGCTCGTCCCGGCAAGGATTGAGCCCATCACGAATGCGCCCAATGCCGACGAGAAGCCTGTGTAGGTGGAGAAAATCACCATCATGAAGCACAGACCCACGGAGAGCACAAGCAGCAGTTCGTCGGTGATGTAGCGGCGTTGTTTCTTGAGGAAAGTAGGGATAACGTAGACGCCGACCAGGAACCAGAGGATGAGGAAGAATGACAGTTTCATCACGCTCCAGAGCAGGTCTTCGCCGCTGACACTGTTGTTGATGGCTATCGACGACAGCACCACCATAAGGATAACGGCAAACAAGTCCTCGACGATGAGCACGGCAAGCACCTGCGGGGTGAACCGCCGATGGCTCATGTTCAAGTCGTTGAGCGCCTTCATGATGATTGTGGTCGACGACATCGACAGCATCGCTCCCAGGAACAGGCTACTGATGTTGGAGAATCCCATCATCTGGCCTGCCGTGTAGCCGGTGGACATCATTCCCGCCACAATCACGAGTACCGTGACGGCTGCCGACCCTCCTACGTTCAGCAATTTCTTGAAGTTGAACTCCAATCCGAGTGAGAAGAGCAGGAAGATTATACCTAACTCTGCCCAAAAATCAATGTTGGCTTCGTTGACAATGGTGGGAAAATACCCGAAATGCGGACTCACAAGAAATCCGGCGAGGATATAGCCGAGCACCACGGGCTGCTTGAGCCGCTTGAAAAGCACGGTGGCTATGCCGGCAACGACAAGGATGAGTCCGAGGTCGGAAATCATGTCGGTGTCGCCTGATTCTGAAGACTGTTCTTTGGATGTGTCGGGCTTTTCGGTGGTTTGGCTGGTGGCCGCAGTGGTTTGAGCGAGCGGCAGACCCGACGCCGAGAATGCCGCATCAAATGCGGGCACACTGGTTAATGGTAGGCTTATTGGATTGCTCATCTTTAATGTCAAAAGTGGAAGGCATTTCTGCCTATGCAAAATTACACAAAAAACGCGTATCATCCATGCTCTAAAACATTTTTTAAGTGTGTGCTCTAACTTATTGAAAATTATACTAACTTTGCGTTGCTTTTACGTTTTTAGAAAATGGAATCAAACAAGACAGAAAATAAGGAAATGAAGAAAGCCGCGGGCATGGTGCGCGTAGGCGCTATTCTGGTGGTTGTGGCTCTCATCGGTTTGTTGGTTATGGGGCTCGCTTCGTGCGGCGGTTCGTCGGACAAGGAGAAGATGCAGCAGCAACTCGACTCGCTGAAACTCGCAAACGAGAAACTCCAACTTGCCGGCGAAACGGAGTCGCTCAACCAGGAGTTCCAACAATATGAAAATCAAGCACAGTACCTCAAAAACGACTCTTTGCTTGAACAGTATTCGCAGGCTAAGGACAAGGTGGAGAAACTGCTCGCCGAACTGAAGTCGGAAAAGGCTACCAACAGCAAGCGAATCAAGGAACTCAAGGGCGAGATTTCAACGCTCAAGGGTTTGCTTCGCCACTATGTGGAAATCATCGACTCGCTGAGCAAGGAGAACACCGCCCTACGTAGCCAGAACGAGGAACTGCAGACGCAAAACCAGCAGTTGTCGACCACGGTGTCGGACTACAGCCAGAAGAACCAAAAACTCAACGAGCGCATGCAACTCGCTGAGAAACTTAATCTTACTGGCTTGTCGTTCACCGCGCTCAACAAAAAAGGCAAGGCAGAGAAGAAGATTGACAAGGCCAAACAATTGGCAGTGTCGTTTACCATACCTCAAAACAATTCAACGCCAGTGGGCGAGAAGACGTTCTATGTGCGCATCGTAAGTCCGGAAGGCAATGTGCTCGGCAGCGGACATACATTCTCGTTTGAGGGCGGAAACGTGGCTTATACGGAGAAGAAAACCGTGGAGTACGACCAGCGCGAACTCTCGCTGACGGTCTACTACAACGTCGCTACAGCACTGTCGAAAGGCTCGTACCAAGTGGAGGTGTTTGTCGACAACTACCGCATAGCCTCGCGCTCATTCTCAATGACGAAATAGACATTGTATAAACTATCAAAAAGGCTACGCTGACACCAGCATAGCCTTTTTTAATTATCGTTTGGATTAAATTTGATATGTGTAGGATTGCTGCTATATTGCTGATTGTGTTGTCGTCTGTGGGGTGCTTTGCTCAGGGCGGCAGTTCGAACCACGGGCAGCAGGAAAACTTCATCGGCACGCAACTCATGTCGCTGGGACTCTACGATGAGGCTATCAAGCATCATCTCGACGCGCTGGCTTATTTCGAGCGCAACAAGATGACAGAGGAGGTGGTACGTACCAAAAACAATATCTTTCAGGTTTACTTCCGAACACATAGGCTTAAGGACGGCGAGGACATCCTCCTCGACGCAATGTCGCAGACCAATCCCGCCGACACGATGCTCCGCGTGAGCATCCTCAACAATCTCGGCATCGTCTACGCCGCGACCCAGCGCTACGGTAAGGCGCTGGAAGCCTACAACCGCACTCTCGAACTAGGACACGACAATCCCGAGGCTCTGTCGTCGGCATATATCAACATTGCCGACCTCTATTTTCAGCAGGGCGACTACAAGACGGCGGAGCATTATCTCGACGAGGGTCTGAAAATTCCGCATTCGCGCATAAAACCGACTTATCTGGCGCAGATGTATCTCAACATGGCTCTTCTTGGCGTGGCGCAAGGCAACCGGGCGATGGCATCGTCTTATGCCGGCAAGGCTCGCGGCATGCTGCCAGAACTGCCGAGAGCCACGAAAATCAACGCCCTGGCGCAGATTGCCGACATCCATCTCAATCTCTCCGACTCGATTACGGCGCTGCGCTATATCCTTGACTATGAGTCGCTGCGCGACTCCGTACAGGCAAACATCAACAACGCTCAGTTGCAGCAATTGCTCGTGGCTTACGACACTGGGCGGCTCAAGGCGCGCAACGAGAACCTGACGCTGGCTCTCAGCCGCCGCACAATCATCATTTGGGCAACGTTGGTAGTAATCCTGTTTGCTATCGGGTTGATAATCACGCTTATCCGCAAACACAGTGCGGCAAAGAAGGCCAGCCGCATCATCAGCGAGCAGCAGCAGATGCTTCTCAATTTGGAAAAGGAAAAGGCTGAGCGCGAACGGCTCACGCAACAGCGCATCATCGAGGAGAAACAGCGGCAGTTGCTGTCGTTCAGCACGGAGCAGGCCTCGAGCAACGAGTTCCACTCGAAACTGGAAAGCCAGATTGCTGAGGCTCTGCATTCATTGCCCGCCCATGGCGCCGAAACGGCGAAGAGTGCTCTCGGCGATGTCCAGAAGCAACTGGTGCACTATCGCGAACGGGCGATAGCCGCCGACTTCCGCACATATTTCGAACAAGTGCATCCCGACTTCTTCAACCGTCTCTGCGCGTTGCATCCCGTGCTCACCCAAAACGACCTTCGCCTGTGCGCATTCCTCTACCTCGGCATGTCGACCAAGGAAATTGCCGCCATCACCTACAAGGAAATTCGTTCCGTGGAGACTGCCCGCATGCGTCTTCGCAAGAAATTGGGCATCGAAGCCGGCGCAGATATCAGCAAATACCTACATTCTGTACAATATTGACAATCAGTGCTATAACTACGATGTAGTAGTGATGTAGTAGTGCGTAGTCTTGCGCCCGCAGCACTCCCATGTTATATTTGCGGGGTAAAAATTTAAGATTTATGAAGAAGAC
>CAVAOU010000096.1:0-6661 GCA_963590085.1 Senegalimassilia sp.
TAACAACCATTTTGTAGGTGCCCTTCGCTGCCAATTCGAGCGAGAATGCGCCAGTGGAGTCGGTTGTAGCGGAAGCGGCTTCGATTTCGCCGTTGTAGAGAGCAACGGTAGCGCCTTCGATGGCAGCGCTTGTCTGCACATTGCTAACGAGACCGCTGACGGTGTAGACCGTCTTCTTCATATAGAAGCGCGCGTCAACTTCGCGAGTAAGGACAAGTTGGTCGCGTACCACATTGTCGTAGCCCTCGAGGGTTGCGAGCATGCTGTATGCGCCCGGCTTCTCAACAGTGAGTTCGCAGTAGCCCTTCTCGTCGGTAGTAGCCTCAGCCACGGTGTTGCCTGTATTCGGATCGTCGAGCGAAACCGCAACGCCTTCAAGCGGAGCGAAGGTCGATGAGTCGGCGATGACAACCCTGACCACATAGGTCTTCTTTGTCATCTCGATTACCGTGCCGGCGAGGTCGCCGTCGACAGTGATGTCCTCGTAGGTGACAGTGTCGTAGCCGTCGGCAGTGGCGGTGATGGTGTAGGTCCAGAGAGTGCTGAACTTGCCGGAGAACATGCCTTCAGCGTCGGTAGTGACGTTCACGGTAGGATCGTAGTAGCCCTTCATTACCATCTTCACCACAGCGCCTTCGATAGGAGCCTGCGTAGCGGCGTCGACAACCTGGCCGCTGAACACGTATTCCTTCGAGAGGGTGATGTTGAGGCCTGTGATGTCGCCGTTGGCGAGAGAGATAGTTTCAGAGTGGGTATACTTGTCGTAGTTGGCGTTCTCTACAGTGAGAGTGTAAGTCTTGCCGTACTTGAGCACCTCTACGGCGAATGTACCGTCGGGAGAAGTGATGTCCTCATAGACCACATCGTCGTCGCTCGTAAGGATGACGTAGGCGTTGGCAACAGGGGTGCCGGCGCTGTTGGTCACCGTGCCCGACAAAGTCTTGAAAGGCGAAATAGCGAAGTGAGCCACAGGGATGGCACTCATCGTGTTCCACGACGCATCGTCGAGCGATGACATGCTGTTCTTGTACTGACCCTGGTTCGTGACCGTATTGTCGAGAGCGAAGTTGACTGAAGCCCAGTTGTTGCCCGTCGATTCGGTGTAGATGCGGATGTCGCCGCCGTTGTAGACAAAGCCTTCAGGGAACGTAAAGGTCAGCACAGGCTCGTTGTTGAAGCCGTTGGTGGCGTCGACAGGAGCAATGTCGGTGATCTGCGTCATGCCGTCGGTGCTTTCGCCCTGGAGGGCAGCGCCTTCAGCGACGTTGCCGATGAAGGCGTTGATCGAGAACTGAGCGCTCTTGCCGTAGGTGAGGTTTCCGTAGAAACTGATTGAGTTGATCGTTGTGCCGGCAGGCAGGTTGATCAGGCTCTTCGGGTAGATAATCTCAGTTTTGGAGAGTTTGTCGTAGCAGTAGATAGGACCAGCGTAGCCAGTAGTGCTTTCTGTGCCCACAATCACTTCTGCGTTGCCCTTTTCCTGCGCGATGGTCACGGTCACCTCGTCGGTGGCAACGTAGCCGTCGTCGTAGGTAACCTTGGCATAGACAGGCATGGCGCCCGTTTCGTGAGGAACAAACGAGAAGGTGTAGTCCTTCTCCTCGCCCTCGGCAAGGGCAGGAGCCTCGCCCTCAGCCACGATGCCGTCGTTGACGTAGAATTCCACAGTGTAACTGCCTTCGGCCTTTGCAGTGCCGTTGAGCAGCGTCATGGTAGCCGTGTAGCGGCTGTTTACCTCGCCGATCTCAGGGATGTTGACATTCTTGATGCGGAAGCCAGTGGCAACGGCGAGAGTAACGTCCTTAGCCACAGAAGCGCCGCTGAACGCTACTTCGCTCTCGTCGGTGAAGTAGCCATCCTTAGCCACGGTCATGGCGTAGGTCAACTTGTCCTGGTAGACAGGGATAGAGTATTTGCCGTCGGCGTCGGTCTTGCCGCTGTATTCCACGATGCCCGAAACGAGTTTCACATCGGCGTCGGCAACGGCAGCGCCGGCTGAAGTAACCGTACCGCTGATTGTTGAAGCCTCTTTGTCGATGGAGAAATAAGCCACCGGGAGGTTGGACATTGAGTAGGACGCCGTTTCGCTGATTTCGCTGTCGGAGCGGCGATAAGCCGACTGGTTCTGGTAGGAGTTGTCCATCTCAAACGATGCGGAGCCATACTTAGTGGAGCGCGTCTTCAATGAGATGCGGAGATTGCCGCCAGTGTAGACAAACGGCTCGCTGAACGCTACCGAAAGGATTGGCTGGTGGTCTTCGCTGCTGCCAATCTGCTCGGGAACGGTGTAAGGCGCATTGTAGACCTGCGTCATCTCGTCGGTAGAGCGGATGTTGGACTTGTTGGGGGCGCTGTCGGAGGTGTTCTCCATCCAGATAGCGAACGTGGAGAGCGGTTGCTCGTTGCTGTTCTTGTAGCCCTTGAATGTGATGCCCTTGATGGCAGTGCCACTCGCAAGGCCGATGGCCTCAGCCGGGTAGACGATTTCGGTGTCGGAGTTGCGGTAACTGAGCGTAGCAGGGACGTTGGAGTTGGTGGTCTTCGCCTCGCCAACCTGATATTCGCCGCTTGGAGTTTCCTCCGCTACGGTAGCCGTAGCCGTAAGTTCCGCTGTAGCGGCGCCCTCGATGGCGAGTTTCACAGCCACGGAGCCGACGGTGTGGAGCGCGCCTGAGAGTGTCACCTTGGCGGTAGCGCCCGTTGCGAGAGCAGCGATAGGCGATTCGCTTGCGAGAGTTCCGTCGAGATAGAGTTTCGCTGTAAGTTCACCCTCTGCAAAGTCGGAAGCGCCGGTGTTGGCGAGAGTAGCCTCAGCAATGTAGAGGTGGTTTGCGGTGCCGCTCGTCGGGAGGTCGGAAGCCGTAACGGTGATTTCCTTTTCCGGGATTGTGAGCACTGTGCCGCCCACGATGGTGCCTACGCGCGAGTAGCCCGACTCAAAGGCGATGTACCATTCGCCGGCAGGGATGCCCGGCACGAACGATTTGTACTTGTATGAGGTGCTGCTCCAATAAGACGACGAATAAGTGTCGTTGGAGAACTTGTTTGCATCGTCGTCGGCATCGGCAGTGATGGTCTGCGCCAATGTCCAGTTGGTGCGGTCGGCAGAGTAGTAGACCTTAAGCACCGAGGCAGAGCCGCGCTTAGCCGCGTTGAACGTAAACGTCTCGCCCTCGTCGATGCGTACCTTCGGGAGAACGAAGCGGGTCAGCGACTGCGCGTTGCCGTTGAGGGCGCTGTAGTTGCCGTCGCCGTCGGTGTATTTGTCGATGCTCCAGTCGGTCGACTCAACGATTGTGCCGGCAGGGAACTTGCCGTCGGCGTAGGTGCAGTAGAGTTTCGACGGGTCGACAATCGAGCCCGAAACCGGCAGAGTGATTGCGTCGCCCTGGCCGTCGGCAGGAGTGATGACGATGTCGCCGCTGCGCGAACCCACGGTAGCGGCATCCATGGTGATGTTGACCGCAGCCTTGCCGTGAGGCGCTACCACAAACGGAGTGGTGAGAGCCACAGGCTCAGAGTCGTCCGACAGAACCTCATAGGTGAAGCCCGCCGGCAGGGTGATGCTGCTGATGGTGAGCGGCGCGCCGCCCTTGCGGTTGCGCACGTAGTAGTTCTTCGTCACGCTGCTTTGCGAGATGCCGAAGTCCTGCGTGTCGCCGGTAGAGATGGTCTCCACGTTGGTCGTTTCAAACGTGAACGAAGGCGCGTAGGGATAGATTTCAAACCAAGCGCCGTATTTCGTAGTGGAGTTGAGGTTTTCCTTGATGTCGAAGCGGTGGCGGAGATACTCCGTAACGTCCATTTCGCACGAAACGGGCAGCGCTGCTGAAGTCTCGCCGGCGGCGAGCGCCACGCTTACAGGGATGGTAGCCAAGTCGGTGTTGGCGGTGTAGTCAACGATGGTGAGCGAATAGTTTTCGTCGCCCGGGTTGAGGTCCACGTCGCCGTTGTTTTTAATCACCACGTTGGCGGTGAGAGTGACCTTGCCTTCAGGCGAAGCGTCGACAGTGTCGTCGTTGGTGAACTTCACACTGCTGATTTCCACGCTCTTGCGGAGCACGATGTCGGCACTCTCGGCGGTAAACTCGTCGATGTCGACATTGTCGCCGCAGATGCCCAGACGGGTGTCGGCAGGCACGTCGGCGATGGTAACCTTTGTCCACTCAGATTCGCTGAGCGTAGGCAGGGTGACAGCGTATTGGTCGCCCTTTACATACTTTGCTGTTGAGGCATTGTAGGTGCAGGTGTAGAATGTCACCGTGCCCGATGCCTTGTTTTGCTTCACGTAGAGGCTCACCTCGCCCGTGACGGCAGGCGTTACCAGCATGTCGTGGACCGTTTCCTGGTCCCACGAAGCCGAACTGCCTATTGTCTGCGAGCCGATGGAAAGGTAGGCGCCGTTGTCGCCGTAGCCTCCTGAGGTCTGTGGGGTGTACTTCACGTAGTACGTGTCGTCGTCGCCGTAGTAGGCTTCCACGACGTGTCCCCAACCTGAAGGCGCAAAGTCGTTGGTCGACGCGCTCAGTCCCTCGAAGTTGTAGGTGTAGGGACTCTGCACATCAGCCTTCGCCCCGGCGAAGCCGAGCACAAGCGCCAACATTGTCAGAAATAGTGTAACCTTTTTCATAAGTTAGTGATGGATTAATAATGTTTATACGTATGGACACAAAAATAAACATTTTGAAAGAAATTTACCAAGAAAGTCAATAATTTTTGACTCAACCGAAAAACAGAGGCATAAAAAAGCCGCGTCGAGGGGCAGGACTCCCCCGACGCGGCGCATCCCGAAGGATGCAAAAAATATTTTAGGATGACTTAGAGTACGTCTTCTACTGGAGTGTAAGGAAGCCCCCAGGCCTCGCTTACGCCTTTGAACACAACCTTGCCTTCAACCACGTTGAGGCCCTCCTTGAGGTCGGCGTTCTCCTTGCAGGCCTGCTTCCAGCCCTTGTCGGCAAGTTTGAGCGCATAAGGAAGGGTAGCGTTGGTGAGCGCAAACGTCGATGTGCGAGCCACAGCGCCAGGGATGTTAGCCACAGCGTAGTGGATGATGCCGTCAACCTCGTAGATTGGGTCTTGGTGGGTTGTAGCGTGCGAAGTCTCGAAGCAGCCGCCTTGGTCGATAGCCACGTCGACCATCACTGTGCCCTTCTTCATCACCTTCAGCATGTCGCGGGTGACGAGTTTAGGCGCCTTTGCGCCAGGGATAAGCACAGAGCCGATAACGAGGTCGGCCTCGGCAAGTTCCTGACGGATGTTGTACTCGTTGCTCATCAACGTCTTGACGTTCTTAGGCATAACGTCGGCAAGATATGTGAGTCGCGGCAGAGAGATGTCGCAGATAGTCACGTCGGCACCTGTTCCGGCAGCGGTCATTGCAGCAGCCGTGCCCACAACGCCGGCACCGATGACAAACACCTTGGCAGGCTTCACGCCCGGCACGCCGCCGAGGAGCACACCCTTGCCTCCGTGAGGACGCTCGAGGAAGTACATGCCTTCCTGAACCGACATACGTCCAGCCACTTCCGACATAGGCACGAGCAGAGGCAACGAGCGGTCGGCCTTGCGCACTGTTTCGTAGGCGAGGCAAACGGCACCGCTTTCAATCATAGCCTTTGTGAGAGGTTCGCTGCTTGCGAAGTGCATGTAGGTGAACAGCAACTGTCCCTTGCGCACGAGTTTATATTCTGGTTCTATTGGTTCCTTCACCTTGATGATCATCTCCGCCTTCGCGTAGACGTCCTCAATGGTGGCACTCATTTGGGCACCCACCGCCTCGTAGTCGGCATCGCTGAAGCCACTGCCTTCGCCGGCTGTCTTTTGTACATACACGGTGTGGCCGTGCTTAACGAGTTCGTGAACACCAGCCGGTGTCATCGACACGCGGTTTTCGTTGTTCTTGATTTCTTTTGGAATTCCAATAATCATAGTAATTATATTTAATAGTTATAGGGTCCTTATAAAAACAATGCCGCCGCGTAGGAGAGCCACATGATGGCGATGAGGATGTAGGTCACCTCCTTCCGGTACTGGAAACACTTGTAGGCAAGATATCCGCAGAGCACTATGTAGATGGGGAAGGCTATTGCCAGAAAAGCAGTCTGCCCGCCATGCTCCTGAAGGCCGTACCGTAGCATGTACCACGGCCAGGCAATCACGGGGAGGATGCTGACAATAACCACAAGAAGCATCCACAAGGGTGTGCTTTGTGCGGGTTGATCGAGAATTTTGCCTTTGTGTTTTTTCATTGTCTCGAATTTTGTTGAGTTATGGGTTTTTACTTAGGTAATCGCAAAGTTAAAAAGATTCCCATATTTCCGACTATTTTTTACCAATTTTTTTTTGAAATTTTTCGACATACGCTCTGTTTCAGTTGGTCAGTACCGGGTGGACCTGCGCTCCGGTGGGCATCGTGCCAGCCAATTCCAGGCGGAAAGTGCGCACCCGCGGCGAGGCTACGCGCTGGCGCACGGGAGCGTTGAGCGTGCCCCGCAGGCGCATGCGGCACAACGTCATGCCGTGGCAACTGAAGCCGTTCTCGCCGTAGACCGTAGCCTTCACGTCGGCGCTGTCGGCGTCGACGAGCCACCGCACAAGGTGCAGACGGGCAGTGGCAGAAATCTGCGACGAGCGCAGCACCACAGCCATGGAGCGGCTC
>CAVAOU010000097.1:0-6658 GCA_963590085.1 Senegalimassilia sp.
CACATGCTTCACAATCAGTTCCTCAATGAATTTTGCATTGGTGCGGTTTGTCGCTTCGTTGCGGTTTTGGGCAAATGCCAAATCGTAGCGCACACCGCTGCCGATGAATGATTTCTTGATCTCAGCCATCGAGTCGACTGCGTGGTAGACATCGAGGAGAGCCTTATGGTCGTTGTTGAGATTCTTGCAAGGCTGCGGGTGCAGGCACGACGGTCGCTGGCATTTCTGGCAAATGCTCAGGTCGTGGCCGTGCATGGCATACATGTTGGCCGACGGGCCGCCAAGGTCGGAAATGTAGCCTTTGAAGTCGGGCAGGTGAGTGATGGATTTCACCTCTTTCAGAATGGACTGTTGGCTACGCGACGAGATGAATTTGCCTTGGTGCGCCGAGATGGTGCAGAACGCACAGCCGCCGAAGCATCCTCGGTGCATGTTGACCGAGTGGCGTATCATCTCATAGGCGGGAATGCGCTTGCCGTTGTAGCGTGGGTGTGGCATGCGGGTGTAGGGGAGATCAAACGATTTGTCCATCTCTTCCTGTGTCATCGGCGGATACATTGGGTTGACCTTTACCGCAAACTTGCCGGTCTTTTGCCAGATGATATGTCCGTGCCATTGGTTCGACTCGACTTCTATATGCTTGAAGTTTTCCGCTTGGTGCTTCTTGTTTTTTAGGCAATCCTCAAACGAATGGAGGATTATGTCGGAATCAGAGTCGGTTGGAATCTCCGAAGCAGGCTTCAAAACGACCGTTTGGGGAATATCCTCAATGGTGTGTATGTCGATGCCTTGTTCGAGTCGTCGGCTGATTTCGATTATAGGACGTTCGCCCATACCGTAGATGAGCATGTCTGCTCCGCATTCGGTCAATATCGATGGCCTTAGCCGGTCTGCCCAATAGTCGTAGTGCGACACTCGGCGCAATGACGCCTCGATGCCGCCGACAATGACTGGCGTGTCGGGGAAAATCTTCTTTAGAATCTGCGTGTAGACAATGGTAGGGTAGTCCGGACGGGCACCATGGCGTCCGTTGGGGGTGTATGCGTCGTCGCTGCGCCGGCGGCGGGCTGCAGTGTAGTGGTTCACCATTGAGTCCATTGCCCCTGCCGAAACACCGAAAAACAGCCGTGGCTTGCCCAACTTCTTGAAGTCGCGAAGGTCGTCCTGCCAGTTGGGTTGTGGCACAATCGCCACATTGTATCCGGCTGCCTCCAGAATGCGGCCAAGTACGGCGCATCCCATTGACGGATGGTCGATATAGGCATCGCCTGAAAAAAGGATAACGTCGATGTGGTCCCAACCCAATCGCTCGATTTCCTTCTTAGTGGTGGGCAACCATTGTGGCCGAGAAGTTTGGCTATGTTCTGCGTTTTGCGTCATTTCAAAGATTGTAGTTTATCCTCCATCCGCAGCATTTCGTCGCGAAGTTGTGCGGCAGAGATGAAATCCATATTTTTTGCGGCGGCAACCATGTCCTGTTTGGTTTTTTCTATCGCCTTCATAAGATTTTCCTTCGACATGTATTCAACCACGGGGTCAGCGGCAATCGGTGTCTCTGTGTCGAGGGAATAGCCTTTCGGCATCTTGGCAGCCTTCGTGTCGCTCTTGTGGCTGCGTTGTGGTTCTTGGCCTTCTTTCTTGTCAAATCCAACAACCGGGATGCGGTCCTTGATGATGGCCTTAGGCACAATGCCGTGTTCCTCGTTGTAGCGAAGTTGGATGGCGCGTCGGCGCTCTGTCTCGTCGATGGTCAGTTGCATCGAGTCGGTGATTTTGTCGGCATACATGATTACCGTGCCGTTCAGGTTGCGCGCCGCGCGGCCTACGGTTTGCGTCAGCGACCGGTGCGACCGCAGGAATCCCTCTTTGTCGGCGTCGATTATAGCCACGAGCGACACTTCCGGTAGGTCGAGACCCTCGCGGAGCAGATTCACGCCAATAAGCACGTCGATTTCTCCGGCACGTAGGCTGTCGAGTATTTGAATGCGGTCCATCGTGTCGACATCGGAATGGATGTAGGCGCAATTGATGTCGAGTTTGGTCAGGTAACTCGACAGTTCTTCTGCCATACGCTTGGTCAGAGTTGTGACAAGCACTCGCTCGTTGCGCTCGATGCGCAGGTTTATTTCTTCCAGCAAATCATCGATTTGCCCTCTCGACGGGCGCACGAGGATTTTGGGGTCCAAAAGTCCTGTCGGGCGTATCAGTTGCTCGACAATGACTCCCTCCGAACGGTTGAGCTCGTATTCGGCAGGTGTGGCGCTGACGTATATTGTTTGGTCGGTTGCGTCTTCAAACTCCTCAAACTTCAGCGGACGGTTGTCGATGGCAGCCGGCAAGCGGAAACCATATTCCACAAGATTCATCTTGCGCGACATGTCGCCGCCGTGCATCGCACGGATTTGCGGAATCGTCACGTGACTCTCGTCGATAATCGTAAGGAAGTCTTTCGGGAAGTAGTCCAACAGGCAGAATGGCCGTACTCCTGGCTTGCGACCGTCGAAATAGCGGGAGTAGTTCTCGATGCCGGAGCAGTAGCCCACCTCGCGCATCATCTCCAGGTCGTAGGTCACACGCTCATACAGTCGGTTGGCCTCAACGCTTCGTCCTTCGTTGCGGAACATCTCTACTTGTTTGCCCAAGTCGAGTTCTATTTGTCCGATGGCGGCCAATGTGCGCTCTTTTGTTGAAACAAAGATGTTGGCAGGGAAAATCTTGTAGCCTTCAAGTTGGAGTTCAGTCTCCATCGTCGACGGATTGATTGATGAAATAGACTCAATCTCGTCACCCCAGAAGATTATGCGGATGATGATTTCCTCGTAGGCAATGTAGAGGTCTACAGTGTCGCCCTTTACGCGGAATTGTCCGCGCCCCAGTTCGACTTCGGTGCGGGAATAAAGGGAGTCGACCAACTTGCGGAGAAACACGTTGCGCGCAATCTTCTGTCCTACACGGATTTCAACCACATTCTTGTCGAAGTCCTCTGGATTGCCGATGCCATACAGGCAGGACACTGACGAAACAATAATCACATCGCGCCGTCCCGACAGCAGGGCTGTGGTCGCAGCCAAGCGGAGACGGTCGATTTCGTCATTAATCATCAAGTCCTTTTCTATATACTTGTCGGACGACGGGATGTAGGCTTCTGGCTGATAGTAGTCGTAGTAGGAAACAAAGTAATGGACGGCGTTCTTCGGAAAGAATGCCTTGAATTCAGAATACAACTGTGCTGCAAGAGTCTTGTTGTGCGAAAGAATGAGAGTCGGCCTGTTGGTGCGCTCTATCACATTCGCCATGGTAAACGTCTTGCCCGAGCCGGTGACACCCAGCAGTGTCTGATATTTGGCACCGTTGTTTATGCCCTCGCACAGTTCGTCGATGGCTTGCGGTTGGTCGCCGGTTGGCTTGTATTTTGACTCTAACTTAAAATCCATTTGTTTGAAGAATGCTCCAATGTCGCTTTATTGCACAATTCGGCTGAGTAGCAAAACCTCTTTCTTGTTCTTGTCGAGCAGATGGATGGTTTTGCCTCCGTTTTCACGTTTGATTATCTCGACGTCCTCAAGCGCGACAAGCAGATTGCGCTCAACCGACATCTTCTCTTCGTCGCATTTCATGCGGGAAACAATGATGTTCTGGAACTGGATAAACCAGTCCTTGTTGCGGTCAAGGCCTATGTCGCCATTGAAAATGTTGCATCCAGTCTTGCCGTGAATCTTGAGTTCCGGCACGTCGACCACAATCTCGAGAGAGTCGGCACGGACATCGTTTTCGTAAATCTTGTCAATAGCCCACAGCCCCGACAGAATGTCGGCGTTGTGGCGCTTGGCATGGAGCACGACTGAGCCTTTCTTGTCGAGAATGTCAAGATAGTAGATGTCGTTTTTCTTTTTCTCAATTGTGTAGGTTGCGGCTTCGCGGAGTCCAGCCTTGATGTCGTTCTCTTCTCTGACGTTGTTGCTTGGCTGACGGGTGGATTCAACATCGGTGACGGTAATCACACCCTTTGTCTTTGCCGAGAATGAGGCGTTGATTACATTGCCGCCCACCTCGCCGTAGATTTTGCTGTCGCTTGCGTTGAAATTAAGGAAAGGAGCGGCATCACGGATGTTGATGTTCTTGCCTTTTGCCGACAGAACAATCCATTCTCCGAAAATGCGGTTGCCTAAATTTGCTTTGCTTGCCGAACTCTTGTAGACTTCTCTGTTCGACACATTGCTTTGTGCTGTCGCTTGGAAGCCAACCGACAGTAGAGCAATCGAAATGATGAAAAATTTATAGTTGAAAATCTTCATGTTCTTATTCGTCAATCCAATGTTTGCGGATTGGATATTTTACTGGTCTGATAAACAGTCGCAGTGATGTGGAGTAGAAGAGGTACGCCCAAATCCAGTTAATCATCACATTGACCTTGTTGCGCATGCCGAGAATTGAAATCAGGTGGATAAACATCCATGTGGCCCATGCAGGGCGGCCATAGAGGTAGGCAAACTTCAAGTCGGCAACGGCGCGGTTGCGGCCGATGGTTGCCATGGAGCCTTTGTCTACATATTTGAATTCGCCGGCAGCGCCGTTGTTTAAGTATTTTGCAAGGTGGCGTGCTTGCTGAATGGCTACCTGTGCCACTTGCGGATAGCCGTTTGGATGGCTCTCATCCTGCAAGAAGGCGATGTCGCCAAGGGCGTAAATGTTGTCGTAGCCCTTCACCTGGCACTTGCCGTCGACAATGTAGCGGTTGCCGCGGGTTAGCGACTCGTCGCTCATGCCTTTGATCTTGTTGCCGGTGATACCTGCAGTCCAGATGAGTGTCTCGCAATAAATTTCCTCGCCGGTCGATAGGTGAAGTATGTTGTTTTCATACGAGTTCATCATGCAGTTCAGACGGGTCTCAATCATAAGGTGTCCGAGATATACTTTTGCATCGTGCGATGCCCGTTCGCTCATTGTGCGCAAATATCGGTCTGTTCCCTCGATGAGGATCACGCGCACGTCGTCAACGTCAATTTCGGGGTATTCCTTGTTGAGAATGTAGCGCTTCATCTCGCCGAGAGCGCCGGCAACCTCCACGCCTGAGGGACCACCGCCCACGACCACAAAACTCAGCAATTGGCGGCGACGCTCTTTGTCGGTGCAGATGCATGCACGCTCCAGTCGGTCGAGAATCTCGTTGCGAAGACGAATCGCTTCGGCGGTCGACTTGAGTGTGTGTACTTTTTCCTTCAGCTCTGGCTGGTTGAAGAAGTTGTTGGTCGTGCCCGACGCAATGACCAATTTGTCATAGTGGATTGTTTCAAACTGGGTGCGGACAAACGATTCCTCCGTGTTTACTTCAAGCACTTCGCCAAAGTGGTAGCTGGCATTCTTCATCCGCCGCATTTCTCTGCGGAAAGGGAACGAGATGCTACTCGGCTCCAAACCAGACGATGCTATCTGGTAAAACAAGGGTGGAAAACTGTGGAAATTGTACTTGTCAACGATTGTGACCTTGAATTTGTTTTTGTCCAATTTCTTGGCCAAGTTCAATCCGGCAAATCCGCCTCCGATAATTACAATATGCTGTTGCGCTGTCTCCATATCTGTTTTAATAGTCTATAGACAAAAAAGTCCAATAAAAAGATAAAAAACACAAAGGGCTATGTGTTATCTTGCAAAGATACGCATTAATTAGGTAATTTGCATTAATTTTGCAATCCACATACGCATAATTATGAACAATTATAGGTCGATACGATATTTTTTATTGATTTTAATATTATCGGTAACGTCACTGGTGTCTTCTGCCCAATTGAATTCGGAACGGCTGTTGACAATCGGTAAGAATGCATTGTACTTTGAAGATTATCTGGTTTCTATACAGTATTTTAATCAGGTAATCAAGATTAAGCCGTATCTTGCCGACCCGTATTTCTTCAGAGGTCTTGCAAAGTTCTATCTCGAAGATTATCAGGGCGCGGAAGCCGACTGCTCTATGGCCATCGAGAGAAATCCGTTTGTCATTGATGCCTATGAGGTGCGTGCCTTGTCGCGGCTTTCGACGGGAAAATACAAGGAGGCTGTGGCGGACTACGACAAAGGTCTCTCTTATTTGCCGGAGAACAAGATTTTCTTGCTCAACAAGGCTATTGCCTTGCAGAATGCGAAGGAATTCACGCAGTCACGGCAAACCTACGACACCTTGATTGGAATGTATCCCAAGTACGACAAGGGCTATCTTGGACGTGCCCAACTGTGCATCGCTGAAGGCGATTCGCTCGCAGCGATACCAGACCTTGACAAGAGCATCGAACTCAACGAAAACAATGTGGCGGCCTATTTGATGCGGGCTGATGTGAACTATACCAAAAACAAGGACTATAAGTCGGCGGTGCTCGATTTGGATGCTGCTATCAAGTTGGAACCGAAGGAGGCTGGATTGTTTGTCAACAGGGCGTATCTGAAATACAATCTTGAGGACTATTTCGGCGCAATGTCCGACTTCGACTACGCAATTGGCCTGGATCCGAATAACGTGACGGCGCGCTTCAACCGTGGACTTCTCCGCATGGAGGTGCAGGACGTAAACAAGGCCATTGAGGATTTTTCGTTTGTAATAAGCAAGGAGAATGATAATTACAAGGCTTTGTACAACAGAGCATTGCTCTATCAGCAACTGAAGCAG
>CAVAOU010000098.1:0-6618 GCA_963590085.1 Senegalimassilia sp.
CTACTGCGACACCTTCGACTTCCAGTCGTTGATGGCCAACCCAACTGGCATCCTTACCAGTTCAGCAGGTGTAACCTTCATGGGTTGCTCGGCTGCATCGTGGGCTTTGGCTCTCATCTTCATCGGTGGTGCCGGTAAGTCGGCAATGTTCCCGTTGCACATTTGGCTTCCAGACGCAATGGAAGGCCCGACACCAGTATCAGCGTTGATCCACGCTGCTACGATGGTCGTTGCCGGTGTATTCTTGGTAGCACGTATGTTCCCGCTTTATCTCGGCACTCCTGAGGTGCTCGACCTCATCACCGCTACAGGCGCAATCACTGCACTCTATGCCGCAATCGTGGCATGCGCGCAGACCGACATCAAGCGCGTGCTTGCATTCTCGACCATTTCTCAGATTGCATTCATGTTCACCGCTCTCGGTGTTGCTCGTCCAGAACTCCACGAGGGAGTAGGCTATATGGCTTCAATGTTCCACCTTTTCACACACGCAATGTTTAAGGGCTTGCTCTTCCTTTGCGCCGGTGCCATCATCCACATGGTGCACAGCAACGAGATGGACGCTATGGGAAATCTCCGCAAGTATATGCCGATAACCCACATCGCATTCCTTATTGCTTGTCTTGCAATTGCAGGTATTCCTCCATTCGCAGGATTCTTCAGTAAGGATGAAATCCTGGTAGCCGCTTATCAGTACAGCTCATTCTGGGGCGTATGGATGTCGGTTGTTGCAGGTTTGACAGCATTCTACATGTTCCGCCTCTACTACCGCATTTTCTGGTGGAGCAAACCAGACTACAGCCATCACACTCCGCACGACTGCGAATGGGTGATGACCCTTCCGTTGATTATCCTTGCCCTTGTTTCCTGCGTTGCAGGTTTCATTCCTTTCGGCAAGTTCGTTACATGGGACGGCAAAGAGTTGATTACTCACCTCGATATGAGTGTTGCCGGTACAAGTGTGGCAATCGCAGTTGTGGCAATCGTTATCGCAACAGTGCTCTACCGCAAGGAGAACCCTGTGCCTGACCGCATCGCCAACTCGATGAAGACACTTCACCGTGCTGCTTACCGTCGCTTCTATATCGACGAAATTTATCAGTTTGTAACTCACAAGATTATCTTCGGCATCATTTGCCAGTGCATCGCATGGTTTGACCACAACATTGTCGACGGCACAATGAACATGCTTGCCGCAGTTACAAACCGCGCTTCCTTCGCAATCCGCAAACTCCAGTCGGGCTCAATCCAGATGTATGTTTGGGTTTACCTCATTGGCGCATTGCTCTTGGCAGCCGTAACATTCTTGGTATTAATTTAAAGTTGACGGAATAGATAAAAAATAAAGTTATGTTTAATATACTTTTCTTATTCGTTATAATCCCTGTGCTGACACTCGGTGCGTTGTTCTTGACGCACAATGTCAAGCAGGTGCGCGCCGTGGCAGCCACTGGAGCGTCGCTTCTGTTGATTGCGGCGGTCTACCTCTGCTACGAGTTTGTCGGCGCGCGTGCAGCCGCACCCAACGAGCCAATGCTTTTCACAAGCAGTTACATGTGGTTTGAGCCTCTCAACATCCACCTTGCTGTTGGTGTCGACGGCATCTCCGTGCTGATGATTATGCTTTCTGCAATCATCGTGTTTACGGGCACATTCGCTTCCTGGAAGGTTGAGCCTCTCACCAAGGAATACTTCCTGTGGTTCATCCTCCTCTCAACAGGTGTGTTTGGCTTCTTCATCTCAATCGACTTGTTCACAATGTTCATGTTCTACGAGGTGGCACTTATCCCGATGTACCTTTTGATTGGTGTTTGGGGCAGTGGCAACAAGAACTATGCAGCAATGAAGTTGACCCTGATGCTTATGGGCGGTTCAGCACTTTTGCTCATCAGCATCCTCGGTATCTACTACCACGCAGGCCACACGATGAACCTCGTGGAGATTGCACAGCATGGTGTAGACCTCGACTGGCAGAACGCCTTGTTTGTTTGCGCATTCGTCGGCTTCGGCGTGCTTGGCGCAATGTTCCCGTTCCACACATGGTCGCCTGATGGTCACGCTTCGGCGCCTACCGCCGTTTCAATGCTCCACGCAGGTGTGCTTATGAAACTTGGTGGTTACGGATGCTTCCGCATCGCCATCTATCTGATGCCTCACGCAGCATTGCAACTCGGTTGGATTTTCATGATCCTCACCGGTATCAGCGTCGTTTACGGTGCGTTTGCCGCCTGTGTGAAGACCGACTTGAAATACATCAACGCATACTCTTCGGTTAGCCACTGCGGTCTGGTGCTTTTCGCAATCCTTATGCTCAACCAGACAGCGATGAGCGGTGCCGTGATGCAGATGCTTTCACACGGTTTGATGACAGCCTTGTTCTTCGCTCTTATCGGTATGATTTATGGCCGTACCCACACACGTGACGTCCGCGAGATGGGCGGTATGATGCAAATCATGCCATTCCTTTCGGTCGGCTACATCATCGCCGGTTTGGCATCACTCGGGTTGCCAGGACTCAGCGGTTTCGTTGCCGAAATGACAATCTTCTTCGGATCGTTTGAAAACACTACAGTGTATAACGCAGTGCTCGGCGACGGCAACTTGTTCCGCCACGCCTTCGCAATCGTGACAACAACTTCGATTGTAATCACCGCGGTCTATATCCTTCGTGTTGTTGGCAAACTCATCTTCGGTAAAGTCCAGAACGAGCACCACCGCGAACTCGACGATGCTCATTGGTATGAGCGCTTCAGCACCATCACGCTGATGCTCGCCATTGCAGTAATCGGCTGTTTCCCGGATTTGGCTAACTTGATTCTCCGCGACAGTTTCGGCCAGATTGTGAACCACATCATGACTTATGCTCAGTAATTAAAGTAACGGACTAAAATAGAATTGAAATTATGGATTATTCACAGTTTTTATTGATGCACCACGAAATCGGACTTCTGATAGTTTTCGTATTGGTGTTCCTGTTCGATACTTTTGGATGCAAGAAAGCCCAGGACACATTGTCGGTAACGACACTCGTGCTCTTTGGTGCATTCACAATTTATTGCTTCTGCGCTCCTATGACCAATGGAGAGGCTTTCGCCGGCATGTATGCCACATCGCCAATCGTTGCCTCGATTAAGAATATTCTCAACATCGGTATGTTTATCGTGCTGCTCCAGTCCATCAAATGGAACAACAGCGAGTCGCAGATTGTACGCCGTGGTGAGTTTATGGAATTGATGCTTGTCACCCTCTTCGGTATGTACCTGATGGTGTCAGCGCGCCACTTCCTTGTGTTTGTCATCGGTCTCGAAACAGCCTCTCTGCCTTTGGCAGCCTTGGCAGCCTTCGACAAAAAGCAATATGAAAGCCATGAAGCAGCAGTGAAGTACCTCTTCACAGCCATCTTCTCTTCAGCAATCTACATGCTTGGCCTTTCATTTGTCTATGGCTTCACTGGATCGCTCTATTTCTCCGACATTGCAGCATCATGCATTACGGTAATGGCAGGTGGCTCATTCCTCCTTTATGTTGCATTGGCATTTGTAGTTGCCGGCATCGGCTTCAAGATTTCTTTGGTTCCGTTCCACTTGTGGACAGCCGACGTTTATCAAGGAGCTCCGACTTCGGTTACTTCATACCTCTCGGTTGTGTCGAAAGGCGCTGCAGCCTTCGCCGCTTTTGTAGTGCTTACTCAAGCTTTTGGCGCAGTCTATAGCCAAGTGTGGGAATGGATGCTCTACGCATTGATTATCCTCACCATCACTCTCGGTAACCTCTTCGCCATCCGTCAGACCAACATGAAGCGATTTCTCGCGTTCTCGTCAATCTCGCAGGCCGGCTACATCATGCTCGGCGTGATTGCATGCAACGCAACAGGTGTTGCCGCTTTGAGCTACTACGTACTCGTCTATGTTGTTTCCAACCTCGCAGCCTTCGGTGTTATCCAAGCCATTGAAAATGCTACAGGCAAGGTCGACATGACAGACTACAACGGACTTTACAAGACAAACCCGAAACTTTCGTTTGCCATGATGCTTGCGATGTTCTCGCTTGGCGGTATTCCTCCATTCGCAGGATTCTTCAGCAAGTTCTTCATCTTCTCCAGCGCGCTGGAAGGCGGAAGCGTGGCAATCTATGTGCTCGTGTTTATCGCATTGCTCAACACAATCATTTCCCTCTACTACTATCTGCTTGTAGTGAAGGCAATGTTTATCAATCCTAACGACAATCCAATTGCATCGTTCAAGAGCCATTGGAGTGAGCGCGCAGGCTTGGTAATCTGTGTTGCCGGCATCATCCTGATTGGTTTGGCAAGTTGCATCTACACTGCCCTCAATCACATGTCTGCAAATTCATTGTTCTAACAAACAATAAACGTCACTTAAAAAAGGGCGGTTTGCTTTTCGGCAAGCCGCCCTTTTTGTAGATATGGGAAAAAAGCAGTAATTTTGATAAATAAAGCGCAGTAACAGGAAATGGAAAAAAATATAGAACTTATTCTAATCAACATATCTGGCGAGGACCGTCCCGGACTTACATCTGCATTGACAGAGATATTGGCTGAATATGAAGCCAACATCCTGGACATAGGCCAGGCCGACATTCACCACACTTTGTCGCTCGGAATCTTGTTTAAGACCGACAGCGAAAGGAGTGGTGAAATTTTGAAGAAACTTCTGTTCAAGGCCTCGGAACTCAACGTGGCGATAAAGTTCACGCCCATCTCGGTCGACGACTACGGCAAATGGGTAGGCCTCCAGGGTCGCAACCGATATGTGATTACAATCCTTGCCCGGCACATCACAGCCCGGCAGATTGCTTCGGTCACTCATGTTATAACAACCCAGGGGCTGAATATCGATGCAATCCAGAGGCTCACTGGCAGAATGCCCTTGGCCGATGTAAACGACACCGACAGCAAGTCGAAGGGGTGTGTGGAATTCTCTGTGCGCGGTACGCCGGTTGACTATGCACGGATGCAGTCCGACTTTATGCAACTTGCCAACGAGTTGGAGTTTGACATCTCCTTGCAGCAGGACACAATGTTCCGCCGTTGCCGCCGCTTGATTTGCTTCGATATGGACTCCACGCTGATTGAAACGGAGGTTATCGACGAACTCGCTGCCCGTGCCGGTGTAGGCGAAAAGGTGAAGGCCATCACGGCAAGAGCCATGCGTGGCGAGATTGACTTCAAGGAGAGTTTCAAGGAAAGGGTTGCATTGCTGAAAGGCCTTGACGAGTCGGTCATGCAGGAAATTGCCGAAAACTTGCCAATCACCGAAGGCGTGCCGCGCCTGATGAAGGTGCTTAAACGCGCGGGCTACAAAATCGGCATCCTATCAGGTGGATTCACATATTTCGGCAATTATCTGAAACACAAGTTCGGCATTGACTATGTCTATGCCAATGAACTTGAGATAGAAGACGGCAAACTCACCGGTCGCTACGTCGGCGATATCGTTGACGGCGCCCGCAAAGCAGAGTTGCTGAAACTCCTGGCACAGGTGGAAAATGTGGACATTGCCCAGACCATCGCCGTGGGTGACGGCGCCAACGACCTCCCGATGATTACTATGGCTGGCCTCGGAATTGCATTCCATGCCAAGCCGAAAGTGAAACAGACAGCCCGCCAGAGCATATCTACGATAGGCATCGACGGCGTGTTGTATTTCTTAGGATTTAAGGACTCATTTATCGAACCACCGAAATGAAATTGCGCATTGCTTCATTGATCAGTTCCTTCGTCCTGCTGGCGGCAAACGTCTTTGCCGAGCCGCTGGACAGTATTGGTGTGCCACAGCCCGCTCCTGGACGCAAGTCGGTCGGCCTGGTGCTTAGTGGCGGCGGCGCCAAAGGCATCGCCCACGCCGGAGTAATTCAGGCACTGGAGGAAAACGGCATACCTATCGACTATGTAGCGGGAACATCAATGGGAGCAATCGTGGGCGGACTCTATGCCGCCGGATACACCCCGAAGGAGATAACAGACCTTATCCTTTCGGACGACTTCTCGAGTTGGTCGACAGGTAAGGTTGACCCGTCGCTGACCTACTACTATCTGAAGCCAGAACCTTCGCCCGCAATCGTGAAGATGAATATCGGCAAGAACGACCTTGGCATGTCGAAAACCACGATTCTGCCGTCGAGCTTCATCAGTCCGTTCCCGATGAACATCGGCTTCGTTGAGGTGTTTGCACCCCACACGGCGGTGTGCGAAGGCAACTTCGACAAACTCTTCGTGCCGTTCCGCTGCGTCACCTCCGACGTATTCAACAAAAAGAAAGTTGTAATGTCGAATGGCGACCTTGGCGAGGCCATCCGCATGTCGATGACCTTCCCAGTGGCGTTCAAGCCAATAGAGAAGGATGAGTTGCCAATGTTTGACGGTGGAATCTACGACAATTTTCCTGTGGATGTGATGAAGACCGATTTTGCGCCCGATATCATTATCGGTGTTGACGTCACGACCCACGACAAGCCTGATTTGACTAACCTCATGTCGCAGTTGGAGAGCATGATAATCCAGCAGGACGACTACGAACTGGATGAGGACGACGGCATCAAAATCCACGTGAACCTCAAAGGCATAAACCTGCTCGATTTTCCGAAGGCGAATGAGAT
>CAVAOU010000099.1:0-6600 GCA_963590085.1 Senegalimassilia sp.
GGGATTGTGCGAATCACCTTTTGGCTGGCAAGAAATGCGTTGACCGACTTGTCTTCGTCGTCGAGTAGTTCTGAATAACTCTTGCTGCTTTTGCACGATGAAAACAATGCGATGGCAACTGTGAATGTCATCAATATGATGTTTCTGATTTTCATATTTTATCTTTTTTCGTTGGTTAAATCTTTCAAAATTTGGTAATATGTGTTTATTGCTCCTTCGAGCGGACCCCGGTATTCACCTCCGGCAGCGTTGGCATGGCCTCCGCCGTTGAAATATTTCGCGCAAAGGGTGTTCACGTGGAAGTCGCCTTCCGAGCGCATCGACACCTTCACAAAGTCTTTCTCTTCGCGGAAGAAGGTCGACCAGATTACGGTTGGTATAGCCAGTGGCATGTTGGCAAGCACCTCGGTGTCGCCCACCTGATAGTGGAATTTCCGAAGGTCCTGCTTGTTGAGTATGGTCAGCGATGCTTTGTGCGATGGAAACAGCCGCATCTTCTCGGCAATAGCGTAGCCGTTAAGGCGAAGGCGCGCTTCGCTCGATGTGCCGATGGTCAACTTGTATATCCGGTCCTTGTTCACGCCGCGCTTCACGAGGTCGGCAACGATGAGATACAACTCTGGAAAATTTGAGTTGTAGGAGAAGTTGCCCGTGTCGGTCATCATTCCCGTGTAGATGCATGTGGCAACGTCGAGGTCTACCTTGTCAAGGTAGCCGATGCCTTCGAGTATGCGGTAAAGGAGTTCGCAGGTCGAGGTCATCTGCGGAAACGACAGCGTCGGGTTGCAGATGGGGTCGGGGTTGATGTGGTGGTCAACCATCAGTTTGGAGCAGGTTGCATTGCCCACAACTTCGCCAAATCCGGCAAGGCGGTGAAGGGCATTGAAGTCGAGACAGCAAATCAAATCGGCGTCGCCTACAATCTGTGCAGCCTTCTCTGGCTCTGTGGCGTATGTTACAATTGTGTTGCTGTCGGGCAGAAACGCCATGTCCTCAGGCACATTGTCCGGGGGTATGACTGTCGCGGTTTTCCCCATTTTCTCCAAAATGAGTTTAAGCGCGAGGTTGGACCCTACCGCATCGCCGTCGGGTGACTTGTGGCATGTAATCACAACCCTTGTGCTCTTTTCTATAGCATCCTTGAATTGCTGTAGTAGTGATGGGGCTATAACTTGTTCTAACATTCGTTCTGTTCGTAATATTGATTTGCAAAGGTATGAAAATAATATGATTATTTTCTATACCAGTTTGTTATTCTTTGTTTGAAAAAACCTCAAAATTTGTATTCAAATCATAAATTGCAAAGCGCTACTTGGCGCAGAATTTTCCCTGTCGGGAAACCATGCGTTTTAGTAGGGAATTTTGGTTCTCGCAATTATTCAAATTTTATTGATTTTGATGGCTTTATTGACGAAATAATAAACGACGGGAGCAGCAGCGCTATGAACGCCAGGATGATTATCCCGACATTGAGCACGAGCAGCCACCAGTTGAAGTCGACGGGCACATAGTTCATGAAGTACGACTCGGAGTCGAGTTTCACTATGTGGAACTGCCGTTGGAGTCCGAGCAGGGCGAAGGCAATTGCGTTGCCTATAATCATTGCCCGCACGATAATCTTCATGACTATGGAGATGAAAATCAGTCGGATGCTATGGTTGGTGGCGCCGAGGGCTTTGAGCACACCGATGGTGTTGATGCGGTTGAGCACCACGATTATCAGGCACGCGATGATTGCGAAGCAGGCCACAAATGCCATCAGCACGAGCACCACAACGATGTTGGTGTTCATCAGGTCGAGCCATGCAAAGTGGGAGGGGTTGTTTTCGCGGATTGTCGACAACTGGAACTCGCCAGTCAGCGACGACTGCCCGCTGGCAACCAGTTTGCTGAGCCGCTCCACTATGGAATTGCGCACGTCGTTGACATCGTCAAGGTTCTTGCACGAGATGCCGATGTAGGACCCCGTCGTTAAGTCCCATTGGTTTACCGATTGCAGGTTCTTGATGTTGCCCACAAGCACACTCTCATCAAAACTGTCGAAGTCGGTGTTGAAGATTCCGGCAACGATGCAGCGGCGCATCCTAATCTGCTGGTTGTTCATGAAGTAGACGTACAACTTGTCGCCTATGTTGAGCATCAACTTGTTGGCTATAGCCTTTGACACGAGCACATTGTTGCCCGAAACGTTGGCTTTGCCGGCGGTGATTACCGAGCGGAGATACGATAGGTCGCACTGCTCGGTCACGCCTTTGTAGCGGAGGCCCGAAAAGCCGTCGGGCGACTTGAGCACGCACGGAATTTCGCTGATCAGGCTAACCGACTTTATGCGGCTGTCGGTCGATGGCGAAGTGAGTTTCGAAAGTTCGGTGTTGTAGTCTATGTAACTCCTTACCACATTGTTTTCGCCGTCGTAGTGCTTGTTGAAAATCTTTATGTGGCTGTCGAGGTTGGTGATTTTGTCTACGATAGTGTTCTTGAAACCAGTGACTATCGACACCGCTACAACCATGATGACAATGGCGAGAACCATGCCCGCAATGGCAACATTAAGTGTCGACACTGCAGATTTCCCGTTGGTGGATTTATTGTTGAGCCGGAGCCTCTTGGCAAAGAACAATTCAAAATTCATATTGCAAAGATAGTGCAAATAGTAGGTATAACATTTATGCTTACTTGAAAATATCTTCGATTTGCACTATCTTTGCATAAGTAGAAGGCGTGTTCGCTATGCACAGCCTTTGGTAAACTATAAAATAAGTCCAAGAAAAAATATATCAATGAAAGAATTTGGGTTAGTGTTGCGTTTCCTCGTCGCTCCGATGTCGTCGTGGCAGCAAGAAATGAAGTCGGAACGCACTCCTGCAATACACGAAAAAGGATGGTTCTATCCGTTGCTGGCCATTGCTGGCGCCACATCGTTCATACAGATGGCCTACGGCACATCGCTGACGGAGGCGCTGATAAGGGGTATTGCCATCTTCGCAGGATTCTTCTTGGGCTATATGCTTTGTCCCACATTGCTGTCGCTGATTCTCGGCAAGGCAAAGGCGAAGGGCGTCACAGAGTCGGATCTTAAGACGTTCGTGATGTTTTGCTATGCAGCCGGTGTGATTGTTGCCATCATCCAGAATGTGTTGCCAACATCGCTGACTCCGTTGTATATCTTCTTGGCCTATGTGTTGTTCATCCTATCGAAATGCGCGTCGCTCTTCGGTATGGAAACCGATGAGCAGAAGTTGCGGTTTGTCTTCGAGTCGTTTGCGGCAATGCTCGCCGTTCCGTTGGCGATGATAATGATTCTTTCACAATTTATTCCGGAGGAAGCCTTATGAAAATGAAATTAAACGCAGTAAACATAAAGAACCGGAGAGCAACCTTCGATTTCGACATTGTTGAGACATATACCGCCGGCATTGTACTGACTGGAACGGAAATCAAGTCCATCCGTCTGGGCAAGGCTGGTTTGACCGACTCGTTCTGCTACGAGAACAACGGCGAAATCTGGATTAAGAATATGTATATCGGCGAGTATTTCTACGGGTCGTACAACAACCACTCGTCGCGCAGCGACCGCAAATTGCTCCTTAATAAGAAGGAAATCCGCGAAATCGGCAAGGCATCGAAGGACAGCGGCTTCTCAATCGTGCCGCTTCGGGTGTTTGTCAGCGACAAAGGTCTTGCAAAGGTGGTTATCGCCCTTGCCAAAGGTAAGAAGGAATACGACAAACGTCAGTCCATCAAAGAGCGCGAAGACAAGCGCGAGATGGACCGTATGTTTAAGCGTTGACGCCTTCGCAGCAAATCAGGCATTTCGTGTTGTCGGCAAGTGTGGTGGCAAAGATATAGAAGTTGCTGCCGTCTGCCATTTTCAGCCTTTTCCGCAATTCTTCCGGCTTCATGGGAAAGTTGCGGCATGCAATGTTGGCCGCCGTTGCCAGTCCCTTAAGTTTCTTCACATCGGCTTTCGACAGTGTAAGCACATCAACTATGCGGAACTGCCGTCCTGGGTATCCCTCTACGGCTCCGTTGCTTATGTGAAGGTGCGAGTTGGCGGCTATGCGCTGCAGCCCGAACCTGTCGGCAACGGTGTCGTAGGCTCCTGCTTTCATGATTGAGGCGTTGGGCACAAGCAGGATGTTGCCTGCCGTGGGGTTGCTGTCGGAAACCGCAACGGCGTTTTTCTGGAAATCGAAGTTGTCTGTGCCATTGGCTGTGACGTCGATGCAGTGGATGGAGGGCGAGTCAGTGGCGCTCCTGAAGTCTATTTTGAAAAGCACTTCCTTGCATTCGTTTTTTACGGAAAGCACCCAGATGTCGGAAATGTTCTTGAAGTCGGCGATGGTTTGCGAGATGTCGCACATCGGTGAGGCTTTCACTATGAGGAACTGGCATCTGCTTTCTGCTGATTTTATGATGGTGACTACGTCGGGCACGGTGTCGCGGATGGCGTAGGTGCGGACGCTGCGGTCGGCGGTGAGCCGTCGCGACGGGTCGACAAAAATGGCTGAATCCTTTTCCAGTACGTTATTTTTAAGAAAATCCTCCGCGGTGGAATGCTGTATCGTGACGTTTGTCGCACCGAGTGCCTGCATGTTGCGCTGTGCCGCTGCAGCCACAGCCTCTGCTGCGTCAACACTGAAAACACGCTCGGCCACCCGCGAGATGTAGTAGGTGTCGATGCCGAGCCCGCATGTCATGTCGTAGGCTGTGTGGATGCCATCAAACAGCGATGCGTGGAACTTTGCCAACACTTCCGAAGTGCATTGCTCGATGCTCACGTTGGTGGGGTAGGCAATCTTTTCGGCCAACTCGGGAATCTTCTTTTTCGCTTTGTTGCGGCATTCAATCTGGATTATCGCCAGGTCCTTGTCAAACGGCAGACCTGGAAACTGCTTCAACCGGAGTTTTAGCGGATTGACGCAGGCATTCTCTGTCAGAAATTTCTTGAATTCCGTTGTGTCGATAAAGTCGAATAGTCCAGACATAAGCGAAAAAAGTAATTGGTGAAAAACAAAAAGAGGCCGCTTTTGGCGACCTCTTGGGGTGAAGAAAGGGATTCGAACCCTCGACCCTCGGAACCACAATCCGATGCTCTAACCAACTGAGCTATCCTCACCATTTCTGATTACGGATGCAAAGGTACGCCTTCTTGGTGAACTGTGCAAATTTTTGGCGATGTTTTTTCGGATAAAAAATCACTCTTTTACCATCTCTGGGTCTACCAAGAATGGTATCAGTAAGTTAGGTTGCCATTGCCAATCGTCTTCCTCTACATTTTTGTTGTAGCGGGTGAAGATTCGACGGGCACTTTTGCAAAATGCGTCAAACATTGCGCGCTGGTCTTTGCGCACAAGCCACTCCTTGTCGGCGGGAATCAGCGAGTAGTTGTCGCCCGTGCGCTCTGGGTCCTGGACAAACACGAGTTTGTAGCCGGCTCCCTTCACTATGGGTTTGCCACCTTCGCGGCTGATCACCACGCGTACCATTGCTCCGCCGCGGGTGTCGGTGGTGCGCATGCCTGAGATAAAGTTGCCCATGGAGTAGACCACGAGCACTTGTTTGCCCTCAGCGTTGGTGCGCATCTGCATTGGCTGAATCACGTGGGGATGGCCTCCGATAACGAGGTCAACGCCTTCGTCAACGAGATAGTCGGCGAGTCGATCCTGCTCTTTGTTTTCCACCAGTTGATACTCCACGCCCCAGTGCATGCATGCCACTACGAGTTCGGCGCCTTTCTTGCGCGCAGCCTGCACGTCGCTGTGGATTTTTGCCTTGTCGATATAGTCGACCACAGGCGCTCCCTGCACTGAGATTCCGTTGGTGCAGTATGTGTAATTGAGGAATGCTATTTTCATTCCTTTCACTTCCGTGACAAAGGGGTATTTGTCAGTGCGCTCCTTGGCATTGCGGTAGGTGCCTATGTGGGGCACTCCGAGTTTGTCAAGTTCGTCGAGCGTGCGCACGAGTCCAGCATCGCGGCGGTCGAGGCAGTGGTTGTTGGCGTGCAGAAACAGGTTGAACCCGGCTTCCTTGAGCGATGCCGCATACGCCTCGGGGGCGCTGAAGCACGGATAGCCCTTGTAGGGCTTGCCTCCGAGGGTGCACTCGAGGTTGACCACGGCATAGTCAGCCGACTCCACGTAGTCGCTCACGTAGCGGAAATATTGCGAGTAGTCGTAACTGCCGTCGGCCTGCTTGGCTGCGCTGAGTTGGCGGTCGTGCTGCATCGCGTCGCCGGCAAACACTAACGTGATGTCGTTGGCGGTGACCAACGACATCAGCGAGCACAATAAACTTATGATGAACATAGCCTACTTGTAGATTTCGTGGCGTGCCGCCAAAAGGGTGTTCTTCATCAGTGAAACGATGGTCATCGGTCCTACGCCGCCCGGCACTGGGGTGATGAATGAACATTTTGGCGCTACGTTCTCAAAATCGACGTCGCCCTTGAGGCGGAAGCCGCTCTTTGTCTCGGTCGACGGAACACGAGTGGTACCCACGTCGATGACCGTCACGCCGTCTTTCACCATGTCGGCGGTGAGAAATCCTGGCTGTCCGAGTGCTGCGATGATGATGTCGGCCTGGAGGGTGTATTGC
>CAVAOU010000100.1:0-6547 GCA_963590085.1 Senegalimassilia sp.
ATTGTGGCATACTACGGTATGAGCAAGTCGCTGCCCAACGTAAGTTACTACGACTCGACGGGTCAAGACTACATGTTTGGCAAGCCTTACAGCGAAGACCGCGCTCGCCTGATCGACAGCGAGGTGGCACGCATCCTTGCCGAGCAATACGAGAGAGCAAAGCAATTGCTCAAGGAATATGAAGACGGACACCACCAGTTGCGCGACCTGTTGCTCACCCGCGAGGTAATCCTGTCGGAGGATGTGGAACACATCTTCGGCAAGCGCAAATGGGCATCGCGCGCCGACGAGATAATCAAGGCCAACGAGGAGCAAGAGCACCAGCGCAGCCTCAATGCCGCAGAAGGCAGCAACGAGCAGAAAGCAGAGGACAACACCTCTGCCGAATCAGCTGCAAAGGCCGAGACGGATGCCGACAGCGTGACTCCGCCGCCTGTCCCCGAAGAAGACAAAGAACAGTAGATAAGTACTACAAACAAGACGACAATGAAGTTAAAGTTCTCACTTTTGATTGCGCTCGTCGCTTTCATCACCACAGCCTGCAGCAACGACGACTCGTCATCGTGGCTCCAGGGCGAAAACAAGAAGGAGTATTCACTCAACAGCAACATCCACAACCAGGAGTTGCCGCAGTTCAAGGCGCTCGACAGTTGGTATGCCACCATCGGCTACGGCACATCGAGCACCGGATGGGTTACTCTCGACACTGAAGAAGGCGCAGCCGGCACCTACAAACTCACGGCGCACATCGACGCCAACACCACCAACAACTACCGTTCGGCAACCGTGACCATCACCTGCCACGGCGAGACACTGAAGTACCAGTTCAGCCAGGCGGGACGTTCGGGCGGCGACCAGCCTACCCCATCGACGTCGGCCAAGATGTCGAAGATTGTGATGACAAGTTACGACACGTCGATGAACCAAGTTTATGAGGAATCGATTTCGTTTGCCTACAACGGCAACACCATAACCAGCGCCACCTACCACAGTTTCGACAAAATCGAGTTGACGGAAGTCGACATCGAAGTGGCAGTCAACCGCACGGAAGCCGGTAAGCGCACGCTCACCCTCAAGCAGAGCGGCATGCCCGACGAGGTTGTCACCGCCGATGTTGACGCGTCAGGACGCATCACCGCCGTAAACGACTACACCATCGGCTATGCCGACAACGGATATGTGGCAAGCGTGAAGCAGGGCGACCAATCGTGGGCCTACAGCACCGACACCAAGTCGAGCCTCATCACGATTACGGGCTCCAGCAAAATCACGTTCCAGTACAATTCTCAGGCATCCATCCGCCAGGATTGCAACATCGACGTGAACCGCCTGGTGAAGATGACGATGCTCGAGCGCGGACTGCTGAAGTATGCGCTACTGATGGAGAGCGGCAATTTCGGCACGCAGATGCCGTCGATACTCTACAAGGCCGTGACAGGCCGCGAGACCTACAACTTCAACCCGCAGTTCGACTCGTCGAAGACGGTGTTGTCGGTCGACCTCTATCATAAATATGACGACCTGTCGCCGGTAATTCAAAAGCGCTACACGTTTACCTACACCGACTAGAAGAACAACAACCAACGATAACGGGCGCGGCACTAAATCAGTTTCGCGCCCTCTTTTTTTTTGACAATAACAAACGAATTATTAATTTTGGACTATGAATGTAGAAATCACACAACAAGACCTGGATTTTCTGAAAATCGCTGCAGAAAAATCTGAGCAGAGCGTAGAGAACGGAGGCGGGCCATTCGGCGCCGTCATCGTGAAAGACGGCGAAATCATCGCCGTGGAGTCGAACTCGGTGACCATCGACAACGACCCTACCGCCCATGCCGAGGTCAACGCCATCCGCACGGCGTGCCGCAAGGTTGGCACATTCAAACTCGACGGCTGCTACGTGTACAGTTCGTGCGAGCCGTGCCCGATGTGCTTGAGCGCCCTCTATTGGGCTGGCGTGGCACGCATCTACTACGGCAACACCAAGGAAGACGCCGACGCCATCGACTTCAGCGACAAGTTTATCTACGAGGAACTCGACCGACCGCAGGCGCTGCGCTCCATCCCCTGCGTGCACGTTCCCAACAGCGGCGCCATCAAGGCGTTCAAGATGTGGAGCGAAAAAACCGACAAAATTGAATATTGATTTTACCACACATATATGAAAGTTGTTATTGCATCCGACAAATTCAAAGGCTCACTGACCTCACAGGAAGTGGCCAACGCCATTGAAGAAGGAATCCTGCTCGCCATGCCCGACTGCGAAATCGAGAAAGTACCCGTTGCCGACGGCGGCGACGGCACTGCCACCGCCATGGTGGAATCGACTGGCGGAACCTGGCATGAAGTGGCGAGCGAAGACCCTTTGGGACGGCCGATAACAGCGCGCTACGGCGTGATCAACGACGACACGGCAGTGGTCGACGTGGCGACGGCATCGGGCATAGCCCTGCTGCGCCCCGAAGAGTTCGACCCGCTGAACGCATCGTCGAAAGGCACGGGCATCATCATCCGCGAAGCCATCAAGCGCGGCTACCGCAACTTCAACATCGGAGTGGGCGGCAGCGCGACCAACGACGGCGGCACTGGCATCCTTTCAGCCCTCGGATTCAAATTTCTCGACGAGCGCGGCAACGAACTCGAGCCGTGCGGCAGAAGTCTTTCGCGCATCTACGAGATTGACGACAGCGGAAAGATGAAGGAGTTGGACGACTGCAAGTTTACGGTGATGAGCGATGTCGACGCCACCTTCTATGGTCCTAAGGGCGCAGCCTACCTCTTCGGGCCGCAAAAAGGCGCAACGCCAAAAATCATGGAGGCGCTCGACGACGGGTTGCACTCGCTGGCGTTGCTGTTCAAGAAGAAGTACGACAAGTCGGTGCAACAGCAGAGTTACACGGGAGCCGCAGGAGGCATAGGCGGCGCGCTCTGGGCAGCGCTCAACGCCAACCTCACCCCTGGCATCTACGCGATGCTGAAGGCAGCAAATTTCGAGAGCCGCATTGTCGACGCCGACCTCGTGGTTACGGGCGAAGGCTCGATGGACCGACTTTCGCTGCTCGGCAAAACCCCATACGGTGTGTGCGGCGAGGCGGCATGGAACGGCATCCCTACGATAGCCTTCGTGGGCAGCGTGAGCGACAGCGAGATGCTCAACGAGTACGGCTTTCTCTCCGTCTTCCCCGTGATTTCCGGACCGATGACGCTGGCGGAGGCAATGAATCCCGCGGTGGCCTACGACAACCTGAAGCGCACCGCGCTGCAAGTGTTCCGCACAATGCTCATAGGCAAGAAAGATTGAGCCGTTAACGATTATTGTGACTAATCATTTTCGGATTCAATGCTTAATCACTAACTTTACAACATAACAAAAAAAACGATAAAAAAATACTATGGAAAGAGTTATTCCCGCATCAGAACTGATAATAAATGCAGACGGCTCCGCTTTTCACCTCCATGTGAAACCAGAAATGCTCACCGACAACATTATCCTCGTGGGCGACCCCGGCAGAGTCGATTTGGTAGCATCATTCTTCGACAAGAAAATCCATGAGGTGTCGAGCCGCGAGTTCCACACAATCACGGGTGAATACAACGGCAAGCCGATAATGTGTGTGTCGCACGGCATCGGCGCCGACAATATCGACATCGTGGTCAACGAACTTGACGCGCTGGCAAACATCGACTTCGAGACACGCACAGTGAAGAAGCAGTTCCGCCAGTTGTCGATGGTTAGAATCGGCACGTCGGGCTCAATCCAGGAGGACATTCCTGTAGGGTCGATGGTGATTGCGCGCAAGGCTCTGGGCATCGACGGCGCATTCCATTTCTACAAGAATTCGGAGAAATACCGCGACATCGAACTGGAGGACGAATTTATCCGCCAGTCGGGCTGGAAACCCATCTGGAACCATCCGTACATCGTCGACGCCGACGAAGAACTCGCCAACCGCATACACTGCGACGGCATGGTGGACGGCATCACAATCACCGCCAACGGCTTCTACGGCCCGCAGGGACGCGAACTCCGCTTGGAGATTGCCGACAAGGGCTACGAGAAGATGCTCAGCGGATTTGAATACAAGGGTCAGCGACTCACCAACTTCGAGATGGAGAGCGCAATGCTCCAGGGCTTGGCTAAACTCATGGGTCACAAGGCCGTGACCGTATGCTCAATCATTGCCGGCCGCATCTCGCACACCTCCAACACCAACTACAAGGGGTCGATTGAGGAACTTATAAAACTTGTTTTGAACAAACTTTAATTTTAAATAATTGCTCTATGGCTAACAAAAGACAATTAAAGAAGTATATGAAGGACATGTCGGCCAACATCGCCGGCGAGACAATCTTCATCCTGAACTACTATGACGGCATCGACGAGGCAAAAGCCAACGCCGTCATCGACAAAGTGTTCGATCTCCTGACCGAGAAAATCAACGACGTGTCGGTTGCCTACGACAAGACCTGCAAGGAATTCTACAAGGGCGACCGCAAGGCCTACCGCAAGGAGAAGACCGCCTACTACAAGAAATGCTACAGCAAACTCTATGCTGACTTCAACGCTGGCATCAACGAGATTCTCAAGGACATGAACGCCCTTCTGAGCAAGGAGCAACTTGAGGAAAACAAGCGTGCCGCCAACGCATAGTCTGCCGCACAGCACCCCAACAAAAAAAGATGCCTTCCCGGGCATCTTTTTTTATGCTTATGAGCATGTTGCCGCCCTTCTAGGTTGAGGCTTTGCAGTAGAGGACGATGCCGATGATGAGGTAGACGATGTTGGGGATCCACATTGCGATGAAGGGGGATGTGTAGCCCGACACGGCGAAGGTGGATGTAACGGTTGAGAAGAGGATGTAGGAGAAACTCAGCACCAGTCCGATGCCGATGTTGATGCCCATGCCACTCTTCACCTTGCGGGATGAAAGCGACATGCCGATGAGCGTAAGGATAAACGCCGCGCCCGTCATTGCGTAGCGCCGCTCATACTCAATCTCGAAACTCTTGATGTTTGCCACACCACGCATCTTCTGGCGGTCGATGTAGGCCTTCAGTTCAGGGGTGGTCATCTTCTCGTGGTCGTTTTCGGCGATAAGGAAGTCGCGCGGCTCAATGGGGATGATGGTGTCGAGCACAGCGCCCTGCTTGATTTGCTCGCGCATGCCCTTGAAGTCGCGGATCATGTAGTTCTTCACGTTCCAGCGGTAGAGGGTGTCGTAGACGGCGGTGGAGGCCGTGAGTCGCGACACGAGTTTCTTGTCCTTGAACTTCTCAAGCGAGAAGTTGTAGGCGGTTTTCGACTGGTTCTCGAAGCGCGACATGTAGGCAATCTCGCCAGGGGTTACCTGCAACTGGATGTTGACACCGTAGTCCACGCTCTTGTTTTTCACATAGGTGTTCTGGTAGTTGATGCGCTTCACGTTGGCGGGCGGAATCACATAGGAATCGAGCACGAAGGTGAAACTGGCGATGACCAGCGCCGACACCATGTAGGGCAACAGCAGCCGCCGGAAACTCACGCCACTCGAGAGGATTGCGATGATTTCCGAGTTCTCGGCCAGTTTGGAGGTGAAGAAAATCACGGCAATAAATGTGAACAGCGGGCTGAACTGGTTTGCCATGTAGGGGATGTAGTTCAGATAGTACTGAAAGATGGTGGCGCTGACCGGAGCCTTCATGAAACTGTCGAGTTTCTCGTTGATGTCGAACATCACGATGATGGCAAGAATCAGCACAATGGCAAACACGTAGGTGCCCAGAAACTTCTTGATGATGTAGGCATCAAGAGTCTTCACGCTGAGCCCCGACGGCTGGAGTTTCGGCAACTTTATTTTCCGTTTCATAACCGCTGCATTACCCTTACAACCGTTTCGTCTTTCCACGCCTTGAAGTCGCCGGCAAGGATGTGCTTGCGCGCCTCGCCCACGAGCCACAGGTAGAATGCCAGATTGTGGATTGAGGCAATCTGCATGGCAAGGATTTCCTGACTTGCAAACAGGTGGCGGAGGTAGGCGCGGCTGTAGAGTCGGTCCACTTCCGAGGCGCCGTCAATCTCAATCGGGCTGAAATCGTCGGCCCATTTCTTGTTGCGCATGTTCATGATGCCGTTTTTGGTGAAGAGCATGCCGTTGCGGCCATTGCGCGTAGGCATCACGCAGTCCATCATGTCGACACCGCGCTCGA
The DNA here is from genome assembly GCA_963590085.1 of Senegalimassilia sp. GTDB lineage: Bacteria > Bacteroidota > Bacteroidia > Bacteroidales > Muribaculaceae > Limisoma. Next base: position 6,190 of record CAVAOU010000100.1, read on the forward strand.
TGGCTTCAAGGATGTTGGCAGGAGTGCCCACACCCATGAGGTAGCGAGGCTTGTCGGCAGGGAGAATCTCGTTGACGATTTCAATCATCTCATACATCTTCTCCGTAGGTTCGCCCACTGCCAGGCCGCCTATGGCGTTGCCGTCGGCACCGAGGTCGGCAACAAACTTTGCCGACTCCTGGCGGAGGTCCTTGTAGACGCATCCCTGCACGATTGGGAAATACGCCTGGCTGTAGCCGTACTTGCCTTCAGTGGCCTTGTAGTGATCCCAGCCGCGGCGAAGCCAGCGGAGCGTGAGCGCCAATGACTTTTTGGCATACTGATAGTCGGAGTCGCCCGGGGGACACTCGTCGAGAGC
>CAVAOU010000101.1:0-6542 GCA_963590085.1 Senegalimassilia sp.
CATCTACGGGGTCGTCGGCTGTGTCGCTGCTGGCGGCGGTGATTTGCTTCACAAGCACGGGATAGGCGTAAGTCACATTGACGGAGCCGACGTAGGGCACATGAGTGATGTTGCCCTGAAACTCGGCATAAATGCGTTGCCCCGAGGTGTAGCCGTCGTCGAGAAGGTCGGTGTAGTTGTTCACATACAATTTGTTGCCTTTGTCGCTGTCAATGTAGTACGACGTGTCCGACTCCTTCTGGAAGGTGCCTATGGTGGCATTGATAGCCTCTGATGCGTTCATTTCGTCACCGTCCATGCTGCAGGCGGAGAACAGGAGCATGGCGAAAACCATGCCGAGCATCACTATGATTATGTTGCGCTTTGTTTCAGTCATTATGTGTGGATGTTTTGTCTATAAAACGGCAGTTCGCGGAAAATACTGCACCAACCGACAATTTTTTTCGCGGCGATGCAGTATTTTTGTGGCGCTCCCGTTTTTATGGTGAAAGGAGATGATGACAGAGGAAGAGATATACGAAGGATGCCTGCGAGGCGACGAACGGTCGCGCCGCGAACTCTATCTACGCTATGGCGGCGCTATGCTTGCCATCGGCGTGCGCTATCTCTCCGACCGGCAGACCGCCGAGGACGTGCTCCACGACGTGTTTATCAACGTGCTGACCAATTTCCGCAAATTCACCTACCGCGGCGAGGGCTCGCTGAAGGCGTGGCTCAAGCGGGTGATGGTCAACGGCGCTCTCGACTATCTGCGCCGCAACCGCCAGGTGGAGGCGGTCGACATCGACCAGGTGCGCGACGAGGACCTCGAGGATGAGGCTCCGGAGGCGGAGGCAGTGCCGGCAGCGGAGATTCTCAAGATGGTTGCGTCGCTCCCCGAGGGCTACCGCACGGTGTTCAACCTCTACACTTTCGAGCAGATGAGCCACCGCGAGATTGCCGAGCAGATGGGCATCAACGAAAAATCATCGTCATCGCAACTTTCCAGGGCTAAATCCCTGTTGGCAAAGAAAATTAAAGAATATCTGAGTAAAGAAAACGGTATATGAAAATCAACGATGATAAATGGCTTGAGTCACTGCGCGATGCTGTAGACGGATGCGAGGTGGAACCCCGCGCCGAACTGTGGCAGCGCATCGAGGCTGACCTTCCACGTCAGCAACGGCGCCGGGCGCTGACCGTGGTGTGGCGGGCTGTGGCCGTAGCGGCGTGTCTGGCAGTGGTTGTCGGGGCATATTTCCTGATGTCGCGCACCGACGGCAATGTCGCCATGCAACCGACGTCGCCGCTCACTGCGAAGGCATCATCCGCCGACGCGGCGGAGAGCGTGCCGGCAAGTTCGCTGATTGCCTGTGCCAGCGACGCGGAGCAGCATCCGCAACTTGCTTCGGAACAGACTTCTGTGCTTAAGGCATCGGATGTTGCCGAGACTCCAGTTCTCGTGTCGGTCGACGAAGAGCCGACATGCGAGGCTGCGCCCTCCGACAGTGCTTCGCAGAAGAAGCCAACGGGCACCACGCGCGAGTTTCTCGAGGCAAAGCCGACTACCGAAGGCTCTTCCGTGCCGACCCGCCAGCACCGAGCATCATCGAAGTCCTACGACAGCGACGGGCGCTTCCAGGTAGCGCTGTCGGCCAACACTGCCTTCGGCCAGGGCAGCAGTTCTTCGTCCAACGGCTTTGCGCCGTTGCGCGGGCAAAGCAACTATCTCCTTGCCGCCGACGGCTCGGATTTTAGCAACACTTATCTTGCTGCAGCGGCAAACAACATCGACGAGCCGACCTCGACCGACGAGGTGGTAAGTTTTCCTGTGAGTTACTCGGCATCGTTCCGCTACATGATTACAAAGCGCTGGGGCATCAACGCTGGTGTAAGTTACACGTCGGCAACCTCGGAGCGCCGCTCGGGCTCGGCTGCCGACTACTATTCGTCAAAGGTGCGCATGCACTATGTCGGCGTGCCTGTCACCGTAAGTTACAACTTCCTCAACAGCCGCTACGTCACGGTCTACGGCCTTGCCGGCGGCACTGTGGAGAAATGCGTTGCATCAACGAAGAAAGAAACCGTTGTGGCATCGGGAGTGGAGCAGAAGTCGGCATCGCGCGAGTCGAAACTCAACACCCGCCCATGGCAAGGCTCGCTCAATGCCGGCGCCGGTGTGCAGTTTAACATCACCGACCGCTACGGCATCTTTGCCGAGCCGCAGGTGGTCTACGACCTCTCTGACGACAGCAATTCGCCTGCCCGCCGCCGCAACGACTGGAGTTTCCAACTCGCCGTCGGCCTCCGCCTCAGTTACTGACAGCGAAGCCCCTACTTTTCGCGGAGTCTAATTTGTTAAAATAGCATAAATTAGCGGTGTAGGTGTGGATTTTGGTGCGTAACGGCTTATATTTGTGAAAAACCAAAAGATCATAAAGGCTGTTACCACATGATTATCAACGAACTTATAACACAAATAGGGCCTGAAGAGTCGCAAGGCGATGTGCCCATAAAAATTATAGATAGAAAGACAGAGTATGATGTTTTGTTTGTTGAAGAGAAGTTGACCCGCTCCAAACTGTTTTTTGTGCTGGAGGGAAAGGTTAAACTCAAAATCAACAAACTCGACGTGCGCACCGTGGAGCATGGCAACATTGCATTGGTGCCATGCAATTCCTTTCTGATTGCGTCCATCGAGCCGGGCAGTTTCGTGATGACGGTTTCCTTCTCAGAGAAAGAGCCGTTCGGCGCAAACTATTCGCTCGTCAACCTTATGCACGACAGTGGCATGGAGGACGGCGAGACCTGCAACGCCGTTACTCTGCCTATCAACGAGCGCATAACGGCTTTTGTGCGCTCCACCCTCGACTGCATCGCCGACGGAATGGCAAAACAGGCATACTTCAAGGTCAAGAAACAAGAAATGTTTCTGCTGATGCTCCACTACTACAGCAGGGAGCAACTCTCGCAGTTCTTCTATCCGTTGTTCTGCTTCAACCGCAAGTTTGAGCAGATGGTGCTTAGCAACTTCGAGAACGTTACCGACGTGAAGCATTTCGCGGCAATCATGCACATGCCCGTCACCACATTCCAGCGCAAGTTCCGCCGCCATTTCAAGACATCGGTGAAGCAATGGCTCCTCGACCGCAAGGCTGAACGGATGCTTGCCGACATCAAGACCACCAACCGCTCGATAACCGACCTTTCGCAGCGCTACGGCTTCTCGTCGGTGTCGTATTTCTCCAATTTCTGCAAGCACTACTTCGGCAAGACGCCGACCGAACTGCGGGCAGAGGACAACCGCGATGACTGAGTTGGACGACAACAAGTTTCATAAAATAGAAGGTGACCTCTCTGGCATTCAATTGCCGGAGAGGTTCACCTTTCCTTTCTACTATATCCCTCACCCTTTGGTGCGCCTTGCCGCCGCCTCGCTGCGGCACTATCTCGACGGCCGAAACGAATGGCGAGATGAGTTGTCGGCTGGCAAGATGATGGGCGTACTCGTGGCGCGCAACAGCGAGGGCGAGTTGGGCTATCTTGCCGCTTTCTCGGGCAATCTTGCGCACGCCAACAACCATGACTTCTTTGTGCCTGCCGTCTACGACATCCTTCAGCCCGACGGCGTGTTCAAGACCAAGGAGGCGGAAATCACGGAAATAAACCGCAGCATAGCCGCGGCAGAACAGTCAGCGGAGCGAAAGGCTTTGGACAAAGCCCTGGCGGCTGCCCGCTCAGCACGCGACAAGGAGGTGGCTGTCTACAAAACCTTGATGGCCAATAGCAAGCAGGAGCGCGACCAAAAGCGCCTTGCTGGCGACGACTGCGCATCGCTCATCGCCGAGAGCCAGTTCCAGAAGGCGGAACTGCGGCGAATCAAGCAGCGCCACAAAGAGGCGATTGATGCCCTTGAGGCACGCAGAGATACCCTCGATGCCGAGGTGGCTTCGATGAAGAAGTTGCGCCATGCCATGTCGGAGCGGCTGCAGCGATGGATATTCGACCAGTTTGTGATGGTCAACGCCAGCGGCGAGCGGCAGACACTCACCGAAATCTTCGCCGATGCCCGTAGCGAGATGCCCCCAGCCGGCGCGGGCGAATGCGCTGCGCCGAAGTTGTTGCAGTATGCCCTTTCCAACGGCTATACGCCCGTGGCGATGGGCGAATTCTGGATTGGGCGGTCGCCCGTTGGCGAAGTGCGCCGCAACGGCTTTTTCTACGGCGCCTGCAAAAGCAAGTGCGAACCCATACTCAATTTCATGATGCAGGGGCTGACGGTGGAGGCCAACCCGCTGAAAGGCGGCAGCGACCTCGAGAGCCGCCTGCGCACTGTCTACGAGGACGACAGTCTCTGGGTCGTTGACAAGCCTTCGGGAATGCTTTCCGCTCCTGGAAAGGACGGTTCCTTGTCGGTCACCGACGTGGCTCGCCGCCGGTTTCCGCAATCGCAGGGACTGATGGTTGTGCATCGGCTCGACCAACACACCTCCGGCCTGCTCATAGTGGCGAAGACCGCCGAGGCATTCTCGGAGCTGCGCCAACAGTTTGAGCGCCACGAGGTTGAAAAAGTCTACATCGCCCTGCTCGACGGCAACGTTCCCGACGACGAAGGCGAGATTCGCTTGCCGCTGTCGGCCGACTATCACGACCGTCCGCGTCAGCGCGTGGACTTCGATGAAGGCAAGGAGGCAGTGACCCGCTATCGCGTCATTGGGCGCTTTGGCGACACCACCCGCGTGGAATTCCGTCCGCTCACGGGCCGCACCCACCAATTGCGCGTGCATTCTGCCTACAACCGCCCCGAAGGCCTCGGAGCGCCCATCCACGGCGATGCCCTCTACGGCTGCGCCGACGTAAGACTCTGCCTACATGCAAGTTACATCCGCTTCAAGCACCCCTCAACAGGCGAAATTCTCGCGTTTTCATCCACTCCAGACTTTTAATTAACAATGTTAAATCGATAAAATTATGTTATAAAACATATTTTTATAGCACAAGTTCCAAATATTGTATTTATATTTGCGGCGTAAAAAAGATTTTTAGTGTATTAAAAGTTTTTTGTTAGGTTTGTTTTTTAAAGGAGATTGATTATGAAAAAAGTGGTAATGAAGGTAATAATGTGGTATTTTTCCACGACATCGCAAGCCTACGAATAGGTCAGTGATGATTTATTAAGTAATACGAAAAAAGTGGTTTGGAAGCGACATCGAGGTGATGTTCGCTTTCTTTTTTTGCTTTTTGGGCGTCGTGGAGCAAATCGGCAGCGAGGCTCGCGCAGTCTGGTTGCGGTGCAGATGGGAATTGAATTCTAACGCGTTCATTCGATGCGGATTGTCTGTCCAGAGATGCGGTTGCAGTCGGGCAGCGACAGGAAGATACACGCATTTGCCACGGCGGCGCTGTCGGCTTCCCGGCAGTCGATGCAGTTGACTGTGTGGTTGGAAATCTGCGGAATATTGTCGAGGCTGCCCAACACGATGATACGCCCATAGTCAGGAGCCATAGGCAACGACTGGCGCAACGCATCAAAATGACTGACTACAGCCTGCGCGTTGGCAGCGTCGCACACAAGAATCTCGATGTCGCGCCACGCCTTCATCGCCTTGTCCATAGCCAGACAAACGGCATCGGCGTCGTGGCAGTCTATGTCGTGGCACTGCGCTCCAATGCTCTCGGCAAACTGCATGGCGTCGGCAGCCCCGTTGGCGCAAAAGGCAGTCTGGCAACACGCGTTGCAGAACGCCTCGACCACCCGGCGCGCATCAGTGGCGACAAACACCCGCCGCCGCGGAAACTTCAGTTCGACCACACCTCTGCGGCTGCCCGAAGGAGCGGCGCGGTGGGCAGGGCGGCGCCCGGCCTTTGCAGCGGCATATTCTTCAAATTTCTTTTCCAGATAGTTGTCGGCCATAAGCAGAGCAGATTACGTGGGGAATGGGTTTTATTAGCAGTGCGAAATTAGTCATTTTTCTTGAAATGAGCGCTTTTGGCACGGCTTTTGTTTTTCCTAAAGCGCTTGCAGGTCTACTCCAAAGGTTGTAACTTTGCAGGCGATTAACAAGTTAATTCAAAACAAAAATAATATTGAAATTATGGCTAAGAAAGCATTGTTGATGATTCTCGACGGTTGGGGAATCGGCGACCACAAGAAAGACGACGTGATTTACTGCACCCCGACTCCCTATTGGGACTATCTTTTAAACACTTATCCTCACTCACAACTCCAGGCCAGCGGCGAAAACGTTGGTTTGCCTGACGGACAGATGGGTAACTCGGAGGTGGGACACCTCAACATCGGTGCCGGCCGTGTGGTTTACCAGGACCTCGTGAAAATCAACAAGTCGATTGCCGACAAGTCTATCCTCAAGAACAAGGAAGTAGTTTCTGCCTTCACCTACGCTAAGGAGAACGGCAAGGCAATCCACTTCATGGGCCTTACCTCCAACGGCGGCGTGCACAGTTCGCTCGAGCACCTCTTTGCCCTTTGCGACATCGCCAAAGAATACGGATTGACCAAGGTTTATCTCCACTGCTTCATGGACGGCCGCGACACCGACCCG
>CAVAOU010000102.1:0-6538 GCA_963590085.1 Senegalimassilia sp.
CCACTAAAAGTTTAAAGAAATGGCACATAAAAAAGGTGTAGGTAGTTCTAAGAACGGACGTGAATCGGAAAGCAAACGATTGGGCGTCAAGATCTTCGGTGGTCAATTTGCTAAAGCAGGCAACATCATCAAACGTCAACGTGGCACAGTTCACCATCCGGGTTTGAATGTTGGCATGGGTAAAGACCACACTTTGTTTGCATTGGTCGACGGTACAGTTCTCTTTACAGAAGGTAAAGGTGGCCGTAAGTTCATCAATGTGACTCCAGTTGAGGCAGCCAACTAATAGGCAGCGCAACTGACCCAACAACAAGCATAAAATGGCGGTTGCCTTTGAGGCAGCCGCTATTTTTTTCAGGATGCCGTGGAGGCATCAAAAAATATGGATTATGACTAAGACGAAACCGACATACTTGTATCATCTTCTGGCATTGTTTGCCGTATGCGTGTGGGGCACCACCTTTGTGTCGACCAAAACGCTGCTCATCAATGGCTTGACTCCCACCGAAATATTTATCTACCGCTCGCTGCTAGCCTATGTGTGCATCGTGTTTATGGCATGGGGGAAATGGTTTGCCTCGTCGCTGCTCGACGAGTTGAAAATCATCGGTGCGGCACTCTTCGGTGGCTCGGTGTACTTCATCACCGAAAACACCGCCCTCGAAATGATGCAAGCCTCCAATGTGGCCATCCTCATCAGCATCACCCCGCTGCTGTCTACGCTCGTGGGCATGGCGTTCTACCGCTCCGAGCGCACCAAGCGTCCCGAGAGGGTAATCCTTGGCTCGCTGGTGGCACTGATAGGCGTTGTGGTTATCCTGTGGGAAGGCAGTAGCCTGATGGCATTCAACGTGCACGGCACGATACTCTCGTTTGTGGCAGCGCTGACGTGGGCAATCTATAGTCTGCTGGTCAAGGACTTGTCGAAGCGCTATAGCAACGTGTTCATCTCCCGCAAAGTGTTCGGCTACGGACTGGTTTCGATGGCCATTTGGGTGCCTTTTTTTCATCCGATGAGTTTTCATTTCGAACAGTTGGTAAAGCCAACAGTGTTTTTCAACCTCCTGTTCCTTGGGCTCATAGCGTCGATGCTATGCTTCACCATCTGGAACTCTGTGGTGCGCCGCATAGGAATGGTGAAGGCGTCCAACTATATCAATTTCAACGCAATAGTAACCTTTATCGCCGCCTATTTCCTGCTTGGCGAAACGATAACCACCATAGCCCTTGTCGGCTCAGCCGCCGTGATTTTCGGCGTGTGGCTTGCGGAAAGCAAATAGTGGTTGATTTTGCCACTAAAATGGGAACAGTTCGCTTTTAGACTAATTTAGTTCCCTATTGGAACAACGTTGGATGAAAAAGTTTGTGCTATTTTGCAATGCGAAACAAAAAGAGAATAGCAGAACAGTAAAAATCATCCAACAGTTATGGTAAGGTCAATCAATCCCGAGGATTTCAAGGACATAGAGTGCCTGTCGTACAAAACCGACATTGCCCTCTTCGAGAAGATACAAGACTACAACCGCCCCAAACCCCTGCAGGTGGATTTCTTTGTGCTGGTGGTATGTCTGAAAGGTCACGGCTCGATAAACATCAACGGCGACAACTACGAGATTGCTCCGCACAAGATGCTCATCTGTCCGCCTAACATCGTGATTGAGAAGAGTACGGCGACTCTCGATTTCGAATCCCGCGGCATTGCACTGTCGAAAAAGTTCGTCGAGCAGTTGGCCTCGGTTTCCTATGGAGGCGGTTGGGATTTGTTCCTGTTCCTTTCAAAAAACCCCGTCATTCTTTTGCAGGACGACGAGATGGACCTGTTCATGCAGTACTACGAACTCCTGCAGTCCAAGATTTCGCGCCCTGAGTGCCGTCATCAGGATCTGGTGATGGAGTCGCTGTTTCGCGCCTTTATCATTGAGTTGCTCGATTTGTTTGAGCGCTTCGTGAAAGTTGAGCCGCCGAGTTACACGTCGGCAGAGATGCTCTTCCGCAAATTTCTCGACATTCTGTCGTCCACCTATCCGCGTCCGCGTTCGGTGGATGCCTATGCCGACCGGCTGTGCGTAACGCCCAAATACCTGTCGGCGGTGTGCAAGAAAACCTGCGGAAAGACGGCCTCCGAACTGATAAACCAGTCGATAGTGTCCGACATACGTCGCCTGCTCCAGAACCGTGGGCTGAGCATCAAGGAAGTGGCCAACGAACTTGATTTCCCTAACCTGTCGTTCTTCGGCAAATATGTGAAGCGCATGCTCGGCATGTCGCCGAAGGCCTATCGCGCATCAATGGCGGACAATGCCGCTGAGGACGCGTCCGGAGTTGACGCCAAGGTTGCGGGCTGAGAAAAACCTGTCAGGCTGGCATTTGGTGCATAGCCCCGACAACAAGATATTTCCCCTTTGCACGCCCGACTGCTCCAGCAAGTGGCAGTTGGCGGCAGCAAGGTCGATATGGGCTTTGAAGGTGGTGGAATTGCGTACGATAATGCTATTGAGAGAGAGGGCATGCCGTGCAAATTCCGCCACAACTTCGTCGCCTACCTCAAAACAATTCTGACAAATCGACGGCCCGATGACCGCCTCTATTCGCTCAGCGCTGGCGCCGATGCCCACCATCGCCTTCACCGCATTGGCGGCGATGCCAGCCACCGTGCCTCGCCATCCAGCATGGACAGCGGCAATCACGCCCTCTTCAGGGTCGCAGAGTAGGATAGGCACGCAGTCGGCGGTAAACACCCCTACGGCAACACCCTTCAGTTTCGTCACGAGAGCATCTACCCCCACAAGCGGTTCGGTGGGCAGGCGGTCTATTACCGCCACGTTGGTGCTGTGCGTCTGCCGCGCTGTGACGATATGGTCGGCGGCTATGCCGAGTTCGCGGCACAAAATGTCGCGGCACTGGGCGATATGCTCAGGACAGTCGCCCGTGTAATCGCAGCAGTTGAATTCCGAATAGGGCGAAGCAGAGTCGGCAGCGCCGCGCTCCGTGGTGAAAGCGTCGATGCTGCCGACATTATGGTTGAAATGCAATTGTCTAATCATCTTGGAAATCCTCTTCCCAATATTCGTCGGGCCATTCCACTTCCCAAGTCTCGTCCTCATCGTTGCTGCTCTTCTGCTCGATGATAAACTCGTCCTCCTCAGCCACGCGGTGCTTGATGTCGAGGTCGCGGTGGGTGATGCGGGTAGGGATGCGGTTGTCCTCGTCGTTGATGGTGCGCCAAAGCACGTCCTTGAGTTCCGACAGCCCCTGTCCGGCAACCGACGAGATAAACACCGTCTGCACGCCCTCGGGCAGATGCTGGCGCATCTCCTCGATCAGTTCGTCGTCGAGCATGTCGCACTTCGTGATTGCCAATACTCGCCCCTTGTCCACAAGGTCAGGGTTGAAGCGCTGCAACTCGTTGAGCAGTACCTCGTATTCGTGGCAGATGTCGTCGGCGTCGGCGGGCACCATAAACAGCAGCACCGCGTTGCGCTCGATGTGGCGCAGGAATCGCAGACCGAGGCCTTTGCCCTCGCTTGCGCCCTCGATGATGCCAGGGATATCCGCCATGACAAACGACTGCGCTCCGCGGTAGCCCACGATGCCGAGGTTAGGCTCGAGAGTGGTGAACGGATAGTCGGCAATCTTAGGCTTCGCCGCCGAAATCGACGACAGAAGGGTAGACTTGCCGGCATTCGGAAATCCCACGAGGCCCACGTCGGCGAGAAGTTTCAACTCGAGGATAACCGACTTCTCGATGGCCGGTTCGCCAGGCTGCGCATAGCGCGGAGTGCGGTTGGTTGGCGACTTGAAGTTCCAGTTGCCAAGGCCGCCGCGGCCACCTCGGAGCAACTTGATCTCCTGTCCGTCGTCGGTCACCTCGCAGAGGAATTTGCCGTCGTCGGCGTCGTAGACAGCCGTTCCGCACGGCACCTCGATGATCTTGTCCTCGCCGTCCTTGCCGAAACTGCGGCACTCGCCGCCCGGCTGGCCGTCGGTGGCAAAGATGTGGCGCTGGTATTTGAGGTGGAGCAGAGTCCACAGGTTGCGGTTGCCGCGCAGGATGATGTGTCCGCCGCGGCCTCCGTTGCCGCCGTCGGGACCACCCTTGGGCACATATTTGGCGCGGTGGAAATGGCACGAGCCGGCACCGCCTTTGCCGCTGCGGCAAAGGATTTTTACATAGTCTATAAAGTTTGAGCCTGCCATAGGTCTTGTTTTCTTTTAATCGGTTAGTTGATGCGTGGCGGAAAGCCTATTGGCCGTTGGCGGCGAATTCCATCAGGTAAGCCTTGATGAAACCGTCGATATCGCCGTCCATCACGGCATTCACGTCGCTTGTCTGGAACCCCGTGCGGTGGTCCTTGACGCGGCGGTCGTCGAACACGTAGCTGCGAATCTGCGAGCCCCATTCGATTTTCTTCTTTCCAGCCTCTATTTTAGCCTGTTCGGCCATGCGGCGCTGCAATTCCATGTCGTAGAGTTGCGAACGGAGAAGGCGCATGGCGTTCTCGCGGTTGTCGAGTTGCGAACGGGTTTCGGTGTTCTCGATGAGAATTTCGCGCGTTTCGCCCGTGTCGGGGTCCTTGTAGTTGTAGCGGAGTCGCACACCCGTTTCAACCTTGTTGACGTTCTGGCCGCCGGCACCACCGCTTCGGAAGGTGTCCCACGACACGTCGGCAGGGTTGATTTTCACCTCTATCGAGTCGTCGACAAGCGGTGTGACAAAGACCGAGGCAAACGAAGTCATGCGCTTGCCCTGGGCGTTGAACGGCGACACGCGTACTAACCGGTGCACACCGTTCTCGCTCTTCAGATAGCCATAAGCCAGATCGCCTTCCACCTGAATGGTGACCGACTTGATTCCCGCTTCGTCGCCCTCCACGAGATGGACGATGGAAGTGCGGTAGCTGTGCTTCTCGCACCAGCGCAGATACATGCGCATGAGCATCTGGGCCCAGTCCTGGCTCTCGGTGCCACCGGCGCCCGAGTTGATTTTCAGCACAGCCCCGAGTTTGTCTTCCTCGCGGCGCAGCATGTTGCGCAGCTCCACGTCCTCGAAGCGTTCAATGGTTTTCTGATACATCTCGTCGAGTTCCTGTTCCGTGACAAGTCCCTCCTTCACGAAGTCCATGCCCAGTTCGAGTTCCCCGACCATTTTTTCTATTTCTTCGTAACTGTCAATCCAGTAGTGTAGTTCCTTGACTTTGCGCATCTGCTTCTCGGCGGCCTTCTGGTCGTCCCAAAAGTTAGGCACATGCGTGCGCAGTTCCTCTTCCTCGACTTCTATTTTCTTCGAGTCGACGTCAAAGATACCTCCTCAACGCCAGCTTGCGTTCTTCTGTCTCTTTTAATTGTTCCTGCGTAATCATCTAATTTTCAATTTTTCTGCGAAATTACTACTTTTTCGGTCCACCTGCAACCCTGCGTTGTTTTAGGGGGCGTATTTCTTTGATTTTGCAAAAAAAACATTACCTTTGCAGACGCAATGCGGTAGTAGCTCAGTTGGTAGAGCATCAGCTTCCCAAGCTGAGGGTCGCGAGTTCGAGCCTCGTCTACCGCTCTGAATTGGGTTTTTGCTGTGTCCTGCACTCGGGGCGCAGCAATTTTTTTTGAATGCTATGTCGCTGAAAGGGCGATGGTTGCGGGAAAGGACGAAAATTTCTCGAAAAATAATTGCCCGAAAATTTTGCAGATATCAAAAAAGCCCTTACCTTTGCAACCGAAATCAACAAAACGTTGACTCCGTAGCTCAGTTGGTAGAGCAAATGACTCTTAATCATTGGGTCGAGAGTTCGAGCCTCTCCGGGGTCACACAAAGAAGAGCAATGCTGAAAAGCGTTGCTCTTTTTTGTGTGTCGGGGGGATGACGTTTGAAATTGCGTTTGATGGTGTGGTGGCGTACTTACAGCACGCAAGTATTTGAGAGACAGCCTCGTCCCCAGGCTCAAGCCTGGGGTTAGAGACATTGCGCCTCTATGAGGCGCTCTCCCTCGCTGGTAAAGGAATGAGGAGAAAAACCGAGTGGTTTTTCTCCTCATCCTCTTTTGCTTTTTGGGGTGCTTAGTCTTTGAAGATGAGTTTGTAGTCGCGGGGGGCGGCTTGCTTTACCCAGTCCTCGGGGATGAAACGCCATTGGTTGAGCGGAGCCGGGTCGATGTTGTGCACCTTCTCGATGTATTTCATCAGGTAGAAGCGCAGATCCTTGTCGGTCGACCGCACGATGCGGCTATTGAGTTGGTCGGCAGGGATGCCAGCGCCTTCGGTGAGCAGTCCGCCGCCACCGTTGCCACGGTAGGAGTTGACGGCTACAAGGTAGGTGGAGTCCATCGAGAACGCGCTGCCGTCAGCCATCGATTCGATGGTTACCTTCTCCCAACGGGGCTTCGACACGTCGACAGTGTAGCGGATGCCCGCAGCCGAGTCGAAGTTGTAACTGAAATTCTTGAACAGCGCTCGGTTGCCGTCGTTGCCCGTTCCCGGCACGTCCTTCAGCAGAAGCAGATGGTCGTCGGCGCCGGTCATTTGGTTTGTCCAGAGATAGTATGAC
>CAVAOU010000103.1:0-6528 GCA_963590085.1 Senegalimassilia sp.
GGGGAATTCGAGGCCGAGGTAGTTGAAGTTCTCGAGCAGCATAGCGTTGTCGCCCTCTGCGAGAGTAACGTCGGTCACCGATGTGGTCTGTCCCCAACTGCCAATGGCAAATGTGGTGGCAGGGGTGTAGGCGTCGCTGTAGATTGAAATCACCTTGCTTGCGTCGACTGTAGGAGTCTTGGCTGGCGACGGGTATGCCTTTGTGGTAGCCGAAACGGTCTGGGTAGTAGCGCACACGTTGTCGTCGGCGTCCTTGGCGCTGACGGTGAAGTTGTAGGTGGTGCCTGGCTTGAGGTCGGTGATTTCCACTGTTGTAGGAGTGGCGGAAACGCCGCCTTTTTCAACCGATACACCGTTGTCGGCGTCGGTCACTACAAATGTCACCGCGCCGCTGTTGTCGGTGGCTTGGCACTGGAGTTTTACCGATGTAAAGGAGTAGGAGTCAAGCGATGCCGTGAGGTCGGTAGGCGCTTCGGTATCGGTCGACGTGTCGGTGCTGTAGAAGTACACATTGTCGATCCATACGGTCTGGTTAAAAACATTATCAAACTTGATTTGGTAAACGTTGGCAAGGTTTGCACCACCATCGGCAAATACACTTGTCTCGAGGTCAACGCTTGTCCATTCGCCAGACTTTACCGTTACGGTCTGACCTACTTCTGTCTTTTCAGTGATAGGCACCACACGGATTGTGAACTCGGCATCGGCATAGAAGTCGAGGTGGAGTTTGTCCATGTTGGCTACGTTGACTGTGCTAAATTCCCAGCCGAAATAGCCACCGCCACCAGTTACGAATTTAGAGACATTGTCTGACTCGCCGATTGTCTCTGCGGCGTAAGTTGTTCCGCTGTCCCATTCTCCGAAATCGAAGCCGGTAGAAGTGTATGCGTCGCTATAGATTGAAACCACTTTGCTTTTTGCCAATTCGGGTGGTGTTGGAGCCGATGTCGTTGGTGCGGCATAAACGCTGCCGCTGGCGATGATTGCGCATGCTGTGAGCGCAAGTTTTAAACCATTCATTTTCATTGTTGTGTATTTTTAGTTGTTTTTTATTTCACGATAAATTTGATTGTCGCTGCGCCTTGGCGGGCGATGTAGAGGCCTGGCTGCCAGCCTGCGGTGGCGATGGTCGAGGCTTCGCGGTTGGCAACGATGCGGCCGGAGAGGTCGCACACCACGATGCGTGCCGTGGTGTCGGACGTAATAAGGCTGCCGTCGTAGCGGAGCGTCGGGGCTGCCTCGATGGTGCCCACACTGCTGTCGCCGGTGGAGTAGAAATAGATGGCGTCGAAGTCGATGACCGCGCCGTTTTCAGCCTTCTCGCTCACGAGGGCGAAGTAGTTTTGTCCTTGTTGCTCGCCGTCCCACGTGAGGCCCTGCGCTGCAAGGTCGCTGTATGGGAATTCAATCTCGTGCCACTGGCCGTCGCGCGGCAGCATTGCATCGTCGATCTTCACCACAGCCGAGCCGAGACCCTCGAAGCGGAATTCGAGCGGCATGGTCGAGGTGGTGCGCATGGCGGCATGGAAATTGAAGTTCTTGTATTGGAAGCAGGTGAAATCCTTAGGGCCGGAGTTCATGATGCCGAAGCCGAACCAACTGTTCTGCACCTTCAGCGAACTGTACTGCGAGCCTTCGAAAGCCTCGCCGTCGACGGTGGCGTTCTCGGTTGCAGTGTTTTCCCAAATGTAGAGGTTGATGTCTGTTCCGGTAGGACGGAGGTCGAGCACGTTCTTGCCCTCGGGCACGATGCCGTCTTCAACGGCAACAAGCACATAGTCGGCGAGTGTCGACTTGTCAACGTCCGGGCGCTGGTCGTCGACCGGCTCAGGTGTGCCTGCCTCGATGGTGATGGCGTCGAACGACAGCAGATAGTCGGCGGTGGCTTTCTCGCTCACCAGCGCGAAGTAGTTCTTGCCGGAAATCGGCGTGCTCCAGTCGAGTCCCTGGTAGAGGAAGTCGGTCATCGGGATTTGTACCACATGCCACTTACCGTCGCGGCGGAACTGGTATTTGCCTTGCAGATAGCATATTGCCGACGTGCCGTTGGCGCCTTCGAGTTTCACGAAGAGCGGCATCAGCGACGTGGTGGCGATGGCAAAGCGCAGATAGTAAGGCTGCTTAGTCATTGGCGAGAGGTCGACAGCGGCGTCGCTGATCATGCCGAAGCCAAACCACGAACTGTTGGTGATGTGGAGGCACGAGAACTGCGAGCCTTCGTAGGCTTCGCGGTCGGTGTTTTCGTAGTCTACGGCGGTGTTTTCCCACACGTAGAGGTGGCGGGTAATGTCGTCCGGGCGGAGGTCTACGTAGGCTGGGTCGCCCTCGGTGCCAGTGTGCTCAGAGGCAAGCATATAAGTGGTGGGGCGGTCGGGCGACACCTCGTCGAGGTCGAGACCCGTCCACTGGGTGCCGTCGTCGCGTGTGCCCGAGTGGAAATAAACGTAGTCGAGGTCGATGGTGGTGCCTGGGGTCGACTGCTCACTGATAAGCGTGAAGTAGTTCTTTCCGCTGATTTTCCCTGCCCAGATAAGTCCGGCTGCCTGGAAGGCGCTCATCGGGATTTCAACGGCGTGCCACTGGCCGTCGCGCGGCACATCGTAGATGCCCGTGAGGTTGACCTTGGCGCTGCCGGGATAGGTGCCGCCCTCAAGTTTCACGAAGAGCGGACAGGTGGCGGTGGTGCGCACGGCAAAGTGGAGCACCATGTCCTTGCGGCTGAACACCGACATGTCGATGTCGTCGTCGCTCACAAATCCGAGTCCGAACCATCCGCTGGTGAGGTGCAGACGCAGGTATTCGCCGCCCTCGTAGGGAGTGTCGGTCAGCGTCTCGCCCGTGGCGGTGTTCTCCCAAATGTAGAGATGACGCGTCGTGTCGTTGGGGCGCAGGTCGAGGTATGTGGGATTGTCGTCGATGCCGGTATGCTCGGCGGAGACGATAACAAAATCAGGATCGGTTGCAGCGTTGGCTGGTATGCCAAGCAAGAATCCTAACGCGAGAGTTAAGAGAAAGTTTTTCATTCCTAAATTTTAAAGTGGTTTTCGGTTTATGTTAGTTATGATGCAAATTTACAGAATGCGCCAGAACTACGCGCGTGCAATGTTACAACAATAACTCACATACCACCACAACAAAAACTCACTCGCGCAAGGATAAAAGGTTGTTTTATAGTGTATTAGATTTGTAATTTTAAAAATATGTTATACAACATATAAGGTTTGCTTGGAATGTGTGGCTTTGTTGGCCAGAGGAGGAGATGTGGCCAATTTCAGCCTTAAATCTCGATCAGTTCGTCGTAGGCGAAGTCGCGCTTGGCGGCGGTGCCTATTACCTCGTCCCACAGCATCGGCGACACGCCGTTGCCCGGACGCTTCACGGTGATGTTGTCGTCGGTGAGGATTTCGCCCTTCTTGATGTCGCGCGCCGCCACGATGCTCTTGCGCGCCACGATGATGTTCGGTCGCTCCGAGTCGCTCACGTGCTTGTGGCCGTCGCCGAGCGCCTGCTCGATGTTGCGGATGGCGTCGACCATCGCCTTCAGTTCCTGAGGCTCGAGCGATGCCTTGTGGTCTGGTCCTGGGAGTGTCTTGTCGAGTGTAAAATGTTTCTCAATCACCTCCGCGCCCATCGCCACGGCCGCGATTGGCACCTCGATGCCCTGCGTGTGGTCGGAGTAGCCTACGCGCACGTGCAGCGAGTCGCGGATGTCGAGCATCGCCCGCAGGTCGACGTCGGCCATTGGTGTGGGGTACTGAGTGTTGCAGTGCAGCAGGATTATCTGTTCGCGTTTCAGGCCGCCGTCCTCGAGCACCTTCATCGCCGCCTCAATCTCCGGCAGTTCCGACATGCCCGTCGACATTATCACCGGACGACCCTTCGCCGCGATTTTGCGCAGATAGGGCAGGTTGGTGATTTCGCCCGAAGGTATCTTATAGTAGTCCATGTCGAGCGGTTCGAGCACGTCGATCGACACCAGGTCGAACGGAGTACTCATGAATCCGATGCCCACCTTGTCGCAGTAGTCCTTCAGCGGCTTGTAGTCGGTGAGCGGCAGGTGGATGGCCTTGCACATCTCCAACTGGCTCTCGCCGTCGCCCGTAGTCTCCTTCTGGTATTCGGCCTTCGGCGCGAAGGTGGATATCACCAGTTCGGGTTTCGCCGTCTGGAACTTCACATAGTCGGCACCCGCGCGCTTGGCCTCGTCGACCATGCGCAGCGCCATCTCGTAGTTGCCGTTGTGGTTCACTCCGGCTTCTGCTATAATTATAGTATGCATCTTCTTCTGTGGTTTCTTAAAACATTACTTCGCTGAAATAGCGCGCCATCAGCGCGCCGTCGCGCCAGTCGCTGCATGCGGCGGCCTCCTCTCCGAGCGACTCCTGCAGTATCATAGCCGCTATGTTGGCGCCGGCGCCTATGGAGCACACCACTCCGCCGCCGAGCCGCGGGTTGATCTCCATGAGCAGGTAGCGGCCGTCGGTGCGGTCGTGGAGAAACTGCAGCGTCACGGGCCCGCGGAAGGCTATGGCGTTGAGTATCTTCTCCGATTCGGCAATCAGTTGGGGTATGCGGTGGGTTTGCGTGCGGTCGACCTCGCCGCCCGAGGTGGATATGCGCAGGCGCGGCACGGTGCATTTCACCTTGCCGCTGAGCGCCGACACGTAGCAGTCCACCGTGTATTCCTCGCGGTCAGCGATGTATTCCTGGATGATATAGTCGCCGATGCTGGCCACGGCGTCGACGTCGGCCTGCGAGTGCGCCACCACGATGCCTTTCGACGCCGAGCCTTCGCGCGGCTTGAGGATGGCGGGGAAGCGGCAATTGTCGGGCGTGTAGGTGTCGGGGATGGCTATGCCTTTGTCGGCAAACAGGCTCGCCGCTACGGCCTTGTCAAACATGGCATGCGCTACGCTGAAGTCCGACACCGGGATAAACACGTCCTTGTGGCGCTCCTTCAACTGCGAGCAGATCTCGATGGCTCCGTCGACAAACGGCAGCACGATGTCTACGCCATGCTCGCTGATGGTTGCCGACAGGCGCTCCACGGCGTCGGCGTCGCGCCATCGCGGACCGGGCACCACCGTGCCTACGCAGGCTATGGGCACCTCCTCAATGATCTCCGAACTCAGTATCCTCACGTCCCTGCCCATCGCGTTGCCGGCGGCAATGAGATGCCTCGCCAGCGACACGCGCTTGGCGCCGCCGAGCATCAGTACGGTTGTCGTTGGGCGGCTCATCGGTTATAGATGTTGTATTTGTATTTCGCGAGGTTTGCCGGGTTGGAGAACCATTCGATGGTTTCCTTCAGGCCATCGGCAAGCGAATATTGCGGACGCCAGTCGGTGAGGCTGCAAATCTTGGTGTTGTCGCCGAAGAGGCGGAACACCTCCGAATTTTTCGGACGGATGCGCTCCGGATCCTGCACCCACTCGATGTCGGCGCCCATCAGTTCGGCGATGAGTTTCAGCGTGTCGGCCATCGAAATCTCGCTCTTGCTGCAGATGTTGATTTCCTGTCCCTCGATGCCTGGAGTCTTCGCCAAGGCGATGAATCCGCGGCAGGTGTCCTTCACGAAGTTGAAGTCGCGCGTAGGCGTGAGGTCGCCCACCTTTATCTGCTTCACCCCGTTGGCAATCTGCGTGATGATGGTTGGGATGATGGCGCGGGCCGATTGGCGCGGACCGTAGGTGTTGAACGGACGCGCAACGACCACCGGCAGCGAGAACGCGTTGTAGAAACTCTCGGCAATGGCATCGGCTCCGATCTTGGTGGCGGAGTAGGGCGACTGCGGCTGCTTCGGGTGCTTCTCGTCGATGGGCACATAGCGCGCCGTGCCGTAGACCTCCGAGGTCGACGTCACCACGAGGCGCTCCACGCCGGCGTCGCGTGCCGCCTGGCATATGTTGAGCGTGCCCTTTATGTTGGTGTCCACATAACTGTCGGGAGCAATGTAACTGTAGGGGATGGCGATGAGTGCGGCGAGATGAAACACGGTGTCGCATCCGCGCACCGCCTCGCGGCAGAAATTAGGGTCGCGGACGTCGCCGTTGACCACTGTGAGCCCGGGGTGCTTGATGCCCTCAAGCCAGCCCCAGTCGTTGAATGAGTTGTAAACGCTCAGCGCCTTCACTTCGCATCCCTCGGCAAGAAGTGCCTCCGTGAGATGCGAGCCGATGAACCCGTCGGCACCAGTCACTAATACTTTCTTCATATCGTAGTTTTAGTCTGTAGTTTTTTTGATGGCATAAAATTACTATAAAAATCATTATTAAGGAGTAGACGGCACTTGAAAAATCCCCGCGCCGCAAGAAAAGTGGCTTTTTTCGGGCGAAAGTGTTGGCGGATAAAAAAAAGTTTGTACCTTTGCAGCCGGGTAAGTCCTATACGGCCAGCTCCCTGTCAATTCCCCCAGGTCTTGACCGAAGCAAGGGTAGCAGGTTGTAGCGGCGCGATGTAGTAAGCTTGCCCACCTGCCTCTTTAGCTCAGTTGGCCAGAGCACGTGATTTGTAATCTCGGGGTCGTTG